>NZ_AP025696.1:300000-595000 GCF_027943725.1 Nitrosophilus kaiyonis
ATATCGATATATCTTTTTTGAAATATATAGCTTTTGGTTGGTTTATTACAATTTTTGCAATATTTTTATCTTTTTTGGCAGGAAAATATCTTTTAAAACTTCCATTAAATTCTCTTTTATCATTTATAATGGTAAGCGCCTTTGCAAATACAGCTTTTGTAGGATATCCTTATGTTGAGACATTTTTGGGAAATGAGGCATTAGGTTATGCAATAATTTATGATAATTTTGCATCTTTTTTACCTGTTGTTACTATTGGAGCATTTTTACTCTCTTTTAATTCAAAAGATAAAAAAATCGATTTGAAAAAGATTTTTACTTTTCCTCCTTTTTTAGTTTTGATATTCTCTTATTTATTAAAAAATTTTCAAATTGATAACTCTTTTTTAGAAATATTTGAAAAGATAGGACAAACAGTTACCCCATTAGCTCTTTTTTCTGTAGGAGCAAAAATTGATTTTTCAAAACTAAAAAAGATAAAGTTGCCAATATTTTTCTCTCTAATTTTAAAAATGATTTTGATTCCATTAATATCTTTATATCTTTTAAAATTTTTATTTGGCATCAATATCGAATCAAAAGCTGTTCTATTTGAGATAGCTATGCCTCCTATGGTTTTAGCTTCAATAATGGTAATGAAAGCAAAACTTGATAGCAATTTAGCTGTAGGAAGTGTTGGATTTGGAGTAATTTTTTCTTTTTTGACTATTCCAATTTTTTATAAATTATTAGAATAATTTTCAAACCACCAGCAAAAAGCAAACAATAATCCTGGAGTTTTAGGCTTTTTTTCATCAAACATAAACTCTTTAGCTTTATTTATTGGAATATAAACAACCTCAATATCTTCATCATCTATACCACCACCATTATGGATTTTATCATTTTCTTCAACTTCACAATAATAAAGAGTCTGTTTACTTCCAGCAAATCCTACAGAAGTATAAAAAGAGGTGATTTTGTAAATATCTTTTAGTTCAACATCAAATCCAGTCTCTTCTAAAATCTCCTCTTTTGCAATCTCTTTTAATGACTTATCTTTATCGACAATTCCTGCACAAAGCTCATATGAAAAATCAATATTTTGCTGAAGATAAAGAGCAGGTCTAAACTGCTTTACTAAAATAAATGAACTTTTCTCTTTATGAAAAATCAAAATTGCTACACTATCGTGAGCTTTTATAGCTTCCCATTTTTTAATTATTCCATTTTGTTCATAAATTATTTCAACAGGTTTGATATATCTTGGATTTTTTAATTCATTTATATTTTTTATCATTTAACTTACCAAAATTAGTTTTGCTAATCCTAAAAATGCAAAAAAACCAACTACATCAGTTACAGTAGTTAATACAACACTGCTTCCAACTGCTGGATCTGCACCAATCTTTTTTAAAACAAGTGGAATGACTGCACCAAAAAAACCTGCTACTAAAAGATTTATAACCATAGCTAAAGCAATAACAAAACCTAACATATGATCATTAAACCATATCCAAGCTATAACACCCATAATTACTGCAAAAATCATTCCATTTATCAATGCAATCGCACTCTCTTTAAATAGAGCCTCTTTTGCATTTTCCCAACTAATCTCTCCGAGAGCCAATTTTCTAACAACAACTGTTAAGGTTTGCGTTCCAGCATTTCCACCCATGGAAGCAACAATAGGCATAAGAACAGCTAATGCTACATATTTTTGTATTGTCTCATCAAACAGCCCAATTACAACTGAAGCTAAAATCGCAGTCCAAAGATTTATAAAAAGCCACCAAGCTCTCTTTTTCGTAACAATTTTTATATCATCTTCCTCTTCAGCTTCCTCTTGGACACCTGCTAAATTATATATCTGTTCTGTTGCTTGCTCTTCTATTAAATCAATAATATCATCTGATGTAATTCTTCCAAGAAGTTTTCCCTGATCATCAACTACTGCAATAACTGGTAAATCATAATCTTCAAACTTTTTTATAACATCTTTTATATCTTCTCTTGCTCTTACAGTAATAGGCTTATATCTTTCATCATAAGCAATATCTTTAAATTTTTTATTAAAATCATATATAATTAAATCGCCCAAAGGAATAATGGCTTTTAAATGTCTGTCATTATCAACTACATAAACTTGTTGAATATTTTCAAGTTCACCTTTCTTTTTTAATTTTCTTAATCTATTTATTGCATCTTCAATTTTTTCATCTAAATTTGCCTCAAATACTTCAAGCTGCATATATGCACCAGCTTGATTTTCTTCATAAATACTTAATTTATTTATATCTTCTTTATGTTCTTCACTTAAATTTTCATATACTTTTTTCTCTAAATTTTCATCAACCTCTTCAATATCTTTAATCAAATCTGTAGCATCATCAGATTCAAGCTCTTCAACTGCATCTGTTAACTTTTTTGCATCTAGATGCTTTATTGCATCCTCTTTTAATGATTCTGGAAGTTCAAGAATAACTTCACCCAATAACTCATTAGGAAGCTTTTTTAAATATTCATAAAAAGATTTTTTATCCTCTTTTTTTATCTTTTTTAGATAATCTGCAATTTCAGAAGAAGAGAGTTCAGAAGTTTCTCTGTTTTTTATAATATTTTTTACCTTTTGACTAATTTCATAAAATTTAAATTTATCCATCACTTTCCTCCTTTATGATGGATTATTCTCTTTTTTTAAATATACTGCATACTCAAACTCCTCATATGTTTTTGGCAAATGAGCAATTTTAATAGTTTCTTGTAGTTCTTTTTTATATTTTGAAACTAATGCTAAAAATTTCTTTCTTTTTTTCCCATAAAGTTTACTTTTTGTAATCTTTACTACACTTAGTGGATTTATAGGTCTATTATTTTTATATAAACCAAAATGAAGATGTGGGCCAGTACTTAATCCTGTACTTCCAACATATCCTATAACTTGTCCTTGCTTAACATATTTTCCTCTTCTTATACCTCTTCTAAATTTAGAAAGATGCGCATACAAAGTTTTATATCCATCTTTATGCTTGATAATGATGACATTTCCATATCCGCCTTTTCTTCCTGCAAATATTACTCTACCACTTCCAGCTGCCATAACTGGAGTTCCACGTCTTGCTCCAAAATCAACTCCCAAATGGGCTCTATATTTATGCAGTATCGGATGCCATCTTCTTAGAGTAAATCTTGAGGTAATTCTTGCATGTCTAACTGGTCTTTTCAGCAAAAATCCTTCAATTTCTCTTCCTTTTTCATCATAATATCTTCCCTCAAAAAGATATATATAATGCTTTTTGCCATTTGTTTCAACCATTGCAGCTTCAATAACAGGGTTTCCAAAAATTTTTCCCATTCTTATTTTTTCATTATAAACAATTGCGATCTTATCCCCTTTTCTAAGGGATCTTCTAAAATCAATACTATTTTTAAAAGCGCTTACAAACTCATTTGCCAATTTTTTGTTGTGCGTTTTTTCCACAATATCTTGATAAGGAGATTTTTCTATTTCTATAACAAAAGAGTCTTTTATTTTTTGATATACAATAGGAATAAGTTCAAAAGCATATTTTTTATTTTTTTGGTATATATGAATCTGTAGCTCTTCATTTATAGGTATTAAAACCTGTTTAATTTCATTACTGTCTTTTAAAATATAATATCTAACACCAGCGATTATTTCATCAGCTAACTCTTTTGTTTCTCTATCTAGATCATAATAAAGTTTTTGAGGAAGTGAATTTTTCTTTAAAAAAGTCAAAAGCGTTTCACCACTTTTCCATCTATCTTCAATAAGTTCAGCTCCACTAAGATAAAAAATAAACAATAGAAAAATTATTAAAAATCTTATCAAGTTCTTACTCCAAAAAATTTTAAAAGGCTTCTATTTTATCAAAAAAGTACTTAAACCTCTGTTACTTTAGTTGCAAAATAGCAATTTAATCATTTTTTGATATAATCACCTAAAACTATTTTATAGGAGATAAAGTGAAAAAGATAGCACTATTTTTAGCCATATTTGCCATATCAATATTCGCTGATATTACACCAAATAAAACGACTACAATAATAAAATCATATAGTAATGGAGCTACGATAAAAAATTTAGATGCACCTATTGGAAGCAGTGGCGTAGTTGTTCACTATTTTGATAAAATCCATTCTACAATTGTTGCAAGAGCCGAACTTATAGAAAATGATAAAATTGCTTATAGAGTTTTTGACGCATTAAAACAAAAAGCTCTTCCAACTCCAAAAATTTTGCCAAAAAATGGTGATAAAGTAATTCTTAATTATTTATATGATAGGGCCTTAATAATTGCTCCCAACTTTAAAACATATGAAAATATAAAAAATTCCCATCCAGATATTGAGTGGCTACATCCAGACCTTTTTGCAGCTCAGCTTTCAATATCAAAAAATCCAGCACCAAACAGAGAGGATTTTAAAAATTTTTGCAATAAATACTCAGTAGGCCTTATCTATTTTGCTATTAAAAATAGAGGATATTATGTAGATTGTTATAGTTTTAAAAAAGTTGGATATGAAAACATATCAGCTCAAAAAGGTGAGATAAAGCTCCCTTTTTATTCCAGAATAAAAGAGATCCAAAGCAGTTGGTTTAATTTTTATGGAGCAAGTGAAGTAAGAGATTATACAAACTATTATACAAATCTATTGGAGTCAAAATGATAGATAAAAAACATATTAATAATCTTGAAAAATTAATCGGAAAAGAGAATGTAAAATCAGACAAGCCTCACCTTTTAGCTTACTCTTACGATGCAACAAGAGAGCACTATAAACCTGATTTAGTTGTTTTTCCAAAAAATGAAGAAGATGTAAGTAAAATTTTAAGATATTGCAATGAAAATTTAATTCCTATTGTTCCAAGAGGAGCCGGAAGTGGATTTACAGGCGGGGCTCTTCCATCACATGGAGGAATAGTACTTGCTGTTGAAAAATATATGAATAAAATATTAGAAATAGATATGGAAAATATGGTAGCAGTAGTTCAGCCTGGAGTTATAAATAAAGAGCTTCAAAGAGAGGTTGAAAAAGTTGGCCTATTTTATCCACCAGATCCTGCAAGTCAAGAGTATTCTACAATTGGTGGAAATGTTGCAGAAAATGCAGGCGGAATGAGAGCTGCAAAATATGGAATAACTAAAGATTATGTTATGGCTTTAAGAGCAGTACTTCCAAATGGAGATATCATAAGAGCTGGTAAAAAAACTATAAAAGATGTAGCTGGATATAACTTAGCTGGGATTTTAGTTGGAAGCGAAGGAACATTGGCAGTAATTACAGAAATTACACTAAAACTTTTAAGCAAACCAAAACTTACAAAAACTGTTATGGGAGTTTTTAATAGTGTAAAAGATGCGATGAATGCAGTATACAGATCGCTTGCTGGAGGGGCAAATCCAGTTGCAATGGAGTTTTTAGACAATTTAACAATTAAAGCAGTTGAGGAAAAATTTCATAAAGGTTTGCCAACAGATGCAGGAGCAATACTTATAAGCGATATTGATGGAAATGTTGAAGAAGAGATAGATTATCAAATCAAACTACTGGAAAAATTTTTTAAAGAGAATGGATGTAGAGAGTTTAAGATCGCTAAAGATGAAAAAGAGGCTGCTGATATATGGTTTGCAAGACGTAATGCAAGTCAAAGTATAACCATTTATGGAAGTAAAAAGATAAATGAAGACATTACTGTACCAAGAAGTATGTTGCCAAAATATCTTGAAGAGGTAGAAAAAATTTCTAAAAAATATGGTGTTAAAATACCATGTTTTGGTCATACTGGTGATGGAAATGTTCATACAAATGTTATGGTTGATGGAAATGATCCAAAACAGGTTGAAATTGGACATAAAGCAATTGAAGATATCTTTAAGATGACTATAGAGATTGGTGGAACACTTAGTGGAGAACATGGAATAGGACTTAGCAAAGCTCCTTTTATGAAATTGGCTTTTAGTCAAGAGGAGATGAATCTATTTAGAGCAATAAAAAAAGCCTTTGATCCAAACAATATATTAAATCCTGGAAAGATGGGATTATAAAAATTAGGTACTAAAAATTTGGATACTCTAAAAGTACCTCTCTTTATAAATTTTAAAGAGAGGCTTTTTGTATCTATTTTTATACTTTTGATATTTTCTTTAAATCTTTCATATGAATATTATAAATTTTCTAAAATTACTTCTGTTAAATTTTATGAAACAAAAGCTAATGTATTAAATCAGTATCTTAAAAACAATCACCATGTTTTAAAACTTAAGAGTTATGATGGATTTACATTTTATACAACATCCAAAGAGGATCTTAAAAACCTTCAAGGAAGAGATGTAGAAATTTTGCTTATTAAAACAGATAGAAAAATCTCTTTTTTACAATATTTAAAAAATTTCTATTATGTAACTTACATAAAAAAGGTTCTGCCAGATATATCTTTGAAAAGAAAAATTTCAAATTTTATAAATTCTCAACATACAAACAAAAATATTTCATCAATATATTCTGCTCTATTTTTAGCCACTCCTATCTCAAAAGAGATAATGGAGAAAATCTCTTTCTTTGGGCTTAGCCATCTTATTGCGATAAGTGGCTTTCATTTTAGTCTAATTGCCTTTTTTGTTTTTATAATCTTTATATCTTTTTATAGCTTTTTTCATTATAGATTTTTTCCATATAGAAACAAAATAGCAGATAGTATCTATTTTATTTCTATAGTTACATTTTTTTATGCACTCTTTTTAGGAGAAGTTGCTTCAGTTTGGAGAGCTTTTTTTATGCTAATAGTTGGATATTTTTTTATTTTTAAGCATATAAAAATTTTATCTTTTGAAACTCTTTTTTGGGTTATGTTGCTAATTTTATCTATTTTTTCAAAATTTCTATTTTCACTTGGATTTTGGTTTTCAGTAATTGGAGTATTTTATATTTTTCTATTTATAAAATCTTTTTCAAATTTAAAAAAGTGGCAAATTTTTATATTTTTAAATATCTATATCTATTTTATGATGCTACCTATAATTCATTACTTTTTTGAAAATTTCTCTTATATTCAGCTATTTTCTCCAATAATGACGATAATATTTACTATTTTTTATCCATTATCTTTAATATTTCATATTTTTGGATTTGGAGATATTTTTGATAGTATACTTAATAATCTTTTCAATATAGAGTTTACAAAATATGCTTTTAAAACACCTTTTTGGTTTTTTGCTCTCTATTTACTTTTATCGCTATTTTCAATCTATAAAAAGAGGATCTTTTTCTTCACAATACTCATGAGTTTTGCCTTTTTTATTTATAATATAGCAAACCTTCAATCCATATAAAAAAATAATCCAAGATATATATATCCATAAAAAGAAAAACAAAACAACACTTGATGAGCCATAGATAGTTAGATATGTTTTACTATAAATAACATAATAAACAAACAAAGATTTGCTTATATACCAAATTAACGAAGCAAAAAATGAAGATAAACCAGCTGCTTTTGTTGTAATTTTTGTGTTAGCTGATATGATATAAGTTATAAAAAATAGCCCCCAAATTATCAAATATGGGAAAATAGATAAAAAGTTTATCCAACTTGTATATTCAAAAAGATTTAAAAGTTTTTGAATTTCACTTGATAGATAAAATGATAAAGCTAAAGCAATTGGTCCTAAAGTTACTAAAGTCCAATATGTTGTTATCGATTGCCAAATGCTTCTTTGTTTTGTTTTAAAAATTTTGTTAACTATAAATTCATAATTTTGAAAAAACATCAATGATGCAAAAATCACAAAAACAAACCCTATAATTCCAAGTTTTTCACTATTTTGTAAAAAACTCTCAAGATATTTTGAAACTGTCTCTTGATGTGTTGGCATAAGATTTGAAAAAATAAACCCTTTTATCTTTTCATAATATTTACTAAATGTTGGCATCTTTATAAATAAAGAAAAAGATACCAATAATAGAGGTATAATAGAAAATATTGTATGAAAGCTTAAAGATGAAGCATATAATGTAATATTTTCATCATATACTTTTTTTAAAAAAATATAGATATTTTTAAAAATTTTTTCCAAAACTTTTCCTGTTTTGTTAAATTTCAGGCATCTCTATATGAGACTCCTTCATCTCATATTCTCTTATAGTTTCAGTAGCTTCTTCAGCAAATTTTACATAATCTTTATGAAAATATAGTTTCACTATTCCAGTTGGGCCATTTCTTTGTTTACCAATAATAATTTCAGCCTCTTCAACCTTTTTTTCAGGAATAGTAATATCAACTTTTTCGCCTTTTTTTGCAGCCTCTTTAGCCTTTTCTTTCATCTCTTTTATTTTATATACATCGTCTCTATAAACAAATAAAATAACATCAGCATCCTGCTCAATTGCTCCAGACTCTCTTAAGTCACTTAGCATTGGTCTTTTATCTGTTCTACTCTCAAGTGATCTATTTAACTGAGATAGAGCAATTATAGGGATCTCCAGTTCTCTTGCAAGAAGTTTTAAGCTTCTTGAAATCTCACTTATCTCAAGATGTCTTTCCTTATTACTTCCTCCACTCATAAGTTGTAGATAATCAATTATTGCAAGCTCAATATCTGGATGAGTCGATTTTAGTTTTCTTAGTTTTGCTCTTAATTGATGAACATTAATAAGACCCTCATCATCAATAAAAAGTTTTCTACTTGCCATATAATCGCTAACTCTACTTATCTCACTCCACTCTTGATCAGTTAAATTTCCAACTCTAAGTCTTTGCAGAGGTATTGCAGCTTTAGCACTAAGCATTCTTAAAAGCAACTGTTCTGCTGGCATCTCAAGAGAAAATATTGCAACACCTTTATCGTGGTCTAAAACATTTTGAGCAATATTTAAAGAAAAGGCAGTTTTCCCCATAGAAGGCCTAGCAGCGATTATTATCAAATCACCAGGACTAAATCCAGCAGTTTTTAGATTTAACTCATAAAATCCAGTATCAAGGCCCACAAGTATAGAGTTGCCTTTCTCTTTCATTTTTAATATATGATTTAGGGTATCTTTTACAACTTCAAGAGATTCTTTAAAATCTTTTGCACTTGTCTCTTGTGTAATTTTATATAATTTACTTTGAACTTCATCTATAACATCGGTAGCTGGGAGATCTTGCTCAATGGTTAGTTTTTTTATCTCAGTAGTTAAATGAACAAGCTCTCTTTTAGTAGCTTTTTCTTTTATCTCTTTTACATATGCTGAGGTGTTTGATAGAGGATTTGCTGCTAAAATCTCTAAAAACTCATTTTCATCAAACTGCTTTTTGTATATTAATTTTTCTTTTAAAAACTCTTCATCAATTGGCTGATCCTCTCTAAATAACTCCTCCATTGCAGCAAAAATATTTTTATGAAAAGGGTGGTAAAAATCTTGAGGTTTTAAAACTGCAGCTATCTCCTCATATAAAGAGGGGTCAAAAATTATAGAGCTTAAAACTGCTCTTTCAATATTTAAATTATACAAATGCGCTTCCAAATAAATCCTCTTTAGTTTTTATTTTATTATAGCATATTAGATATTGGACATTAGTCATTAGGAATTGGGAATTAAGAATTAGTGTGTTAAGTTATAAATTGTAACTATAGCAAAATTATTAAATCTTACTCACCTATTCTTATACTACTATCACTATTTTCTATGAAATTTTTTACTAATGACTAATGACCAATGACTAATGACTCTCTCACTTTTTAACTCTCTCCTTTAGCCATCTTTTCCACTTCTTGTAAAAATCTATCAACAAGCTCGTTTTCTGGCAGTTTTGCTACTACTTCTCCTTTTACCATAACAAGCCCGCTTCCCTTTCCATATGCTATAGCTACATCAGCATGTTTTGCTTCACCTATCGCATTAACAACACATCCCATTACCGATATATTTAAAGGCTTTTTTATATGTTTTGTTTTCTCTTCAACTTCAGCTACAGCTTTTACTAAATCAGCTTCAATTCTTCCACATGTTGGACAAGATATGATATTTACTCCCTCTTGGCTTCTTCCAGTATCTTTTATTATAGCTCTTGCAACCTCAACCTCTTTTTCAAGCTCCCCCGTGATAGAAACTCTTATAGTATCTCCAATTCCATCAAGCAAAAGTGAGCCAATTCCTATAGCAGATTTTATAGTTGCATGAAAAATTGTTCCAGCCTCAGTTACTCCAAGATGAAATGGATAAGGTACCAATGGTCTTAATTTTCTATAAGCTTCAACAGTCCTCTCAACATCGCTTGCTTTCATTGAAACTTTTATATTTGTAAAATCTAAATCCTCTAAAAGTTTTATATGATAAAGTGCGCTTTGAACCATAGCTTCACTTGTTGGTCCATATTTTTCTTCTATCTCTTTTTCTAAACTTCCTGCATTTACTCCTATTCTAATAGGAATGTTTCTTTCTTTACAAGCTTTTACGACCTCTTTAATCCTCTCTCTATTTCCAATGTTTCCAGGATTTATCCTAATACAGTCAACAACCTCAGCAGCTATTAAAGCAAGGCGATAATTAAAATGGATATCAGCAACAAGAGGAAGGCTTATCTGCTTTTTTATCTCTTTTAAAGCCAAGGCATCTTCCATTTCAGGTACAGCAACTCTTACAATATCACATCCTGCAAAATGAAGCCTTTTAATCTGTTCCACTGTCTCCTTTACCTCTCTTGTTTTAGAGAAAGTCATTGATTGAACAGAAATTGGAGCATCCCCTCCAATTGCAACATCTCCTACATATATCTTTTTTGTTGGATATCTATTTTCCATCTATACCTCTAAAAGTTTAAAATTTTTTTAAGGTTATTATATCAAATAATATTAACTGGATCCATATCAACTTCAGCTAAAGAAGTTTTCGAAACATTTATAGCAACTATCAAAGCTTTTGCAGAAGAGCTTCTAAGAAGTATATTGAATCTAAATCTATTAGCAATTTTTTCAATAGGAGCTTCACCAAAACCAACTATCTCAATATCTTTAAATTTTTTTAGACTGTTTAGCATATTTTGCATATTCTCTTTTGCAAATTCTCTATTCTTATGTGAAAAATTTATAAGTGCCAATCTTTTAAAAGGCGGATAAAAATCTTCTCTAAATTTTAACTCATCTTTTATAAAATCTTCAAAATCAAGATATTTTTCAAAGAAATCTCTATTTTTTGTCTGAATGATAACTTTTCCCTCCTCTTTTCTACCACTTCTTCCAGCAATCTGAATAAAAAGGTTAACTGCTCGCTCTCTCGCTCTAAAATCAGCCATATTTAAAATATAATCGATTCCCAAAATCACAGAAAGTGATACATCAGGATAATCATGCCCTTTTGAGAGCATCTGAGTTCCAACTAAAATATCAATCTTTTTTTGAGAAAACTCTTTTAAAATTTTTTCCAATTTTTTTTGAGTAGTTATCACATCTTTATCAAATTTTTCTATTTTTGCCTCTGGAAAAATCTTTTCAAGCTCCTCTTTAATCTCAGTAGTCCCTATTCTACATGTTTGAAGATTTGGTGAGTGGCACTTTGGACACTCTTTTGGAATTCTTTGGGCAAAATTGCAATAGTGACAAACAAGAGCATTCTTATCAAAATGCAGACTCATCCCAACATCACAAAATGGACATTTAACACTCTCACCACAATCTTGGCATATTAGATATTTAAAATTTCCTCTTGTTGGCAAAAATATGATAGCTTGTTTTTTCGCTTTCAATGTTTTTTCTATATTTTCTAATACTATAGGTGATAGGGTAAAAGTTGAGTTATCCCAAATAAAATCTTTTTTTCCTTTATAAAAGCTCCCCTTTAACCTAAAACGAGGATAATTTTTATATGAAGATAGCGATGGTGTGGCACTTCCTAAAACAACATTTATATTTAATTTTTTCCCAAAATAAACAGCCAAATCTTTTGCATTATATCTTGGTCTATTGTGAGCTTTATAGCTATCATCATGCTCTTCATCAACTATTATAAGTCCTAAATTTTCCATTGGTAAAAAAAGAGCACTTCTTGGCCCTGCAATAAGTTTAATCTTTCCACTATAAATATCTTCTAAAATTTTCTCTTTTTTATTTTTTGATATTTTACTATGCCAAATTGCAACACTATTTTTAAAATGTTTTTTTAATCTCTCTTCCATTTGAGGAGTCAATGAAATTTCAGGCATTAAAAATATCGCACTTTTTCCACTATTTATAATCTCTTTAAAATATTCTATATATATTTCAGTCTTACCGCTTCCTGTATCTCCAAAAAGAAGAGATGTTTGATGTAATTTTAAAAAATTTAGAGCCTCTTCTTGTTTAATTGATAGGTTGAAGGTTGAAGGTTGAAGGTTGAAGGAATTTTCTTTTATTTTTTTTATTTTTTTAAATGGAACAAAAAGACCTAACGCTTCACCTATCGAGCAAAAATAGTATGTTGATATAAATTTAGCAATCTCTATATAATCATTTGGAAGATAAAAATCTGTAATATTTTCAATCTCTTTACACTCAAAATCTGGCTTAGTAGTTTTTTTTAATATATAACCTTTATATATTTTTGATTTTATTTTTATCTCAACTAAATCTCCCTCTTTTAAATCTTTATAAGAATAATATGTAAATTTTAAAGGTTTTGAAGCAATAGCAATTTCATAATATTTTTTTTGCAAATGTATCTCCATATTTTGACATTGGTCATTGGACATTAGACATTGGGAATTAGTGATAGTGATAGTGTTAATGTTAAACTATCACTATCCACCATCACTAAACCCTTATACCTTCATCCTTCATCCTTCATCCTTTTCCGCTTCACAGCTTTACCCCTTTACTGCTTCACAGCTTCTTTTCAACTCTTCTAACTTCCTTTTTATCTCAGCCTTTTTCACAGGCTCTTTTGTGTTTTTCAAAAGCCATTTTAAATCCTCTATAGCTTGAGCTCTTTTTCCTTTTTTATTTCTTGCATAAATTAGCATATCCTCTACCCAATCTTTAACTACTATCCGACCCAAAATCTTTTGACTATCGGGTAAAAGAGAAGCCTCTTTTGCTAATTTAACAATATAATCATCGTCAATATTTTTTTCATCTTCATAAGTCAAAATCAAAATAAGCTCTAAAAAATAGAGCTTAAAATCATTTTTATTAAAAAGTCTTGCCTTTTTTATCAAATCTGTTGCTAAATCGACTCTTTTTTTAATTGATGCAAGATATGTTGCAGCATAATTTATAGCTGGATAAAAATATGGATCCATAAATATTATAGTTTTAAAAGCCTCATAAACCTCCATTTCATCAACATCAAAACTATTTCCAGTAGCCACTTCTCCAACTGTATTTGACAAAAGCCAAAGTTTATCAGCACTTAATGTATGAGTATAGTTTGTCAGTGCTCTAAAAAAAAGCGGCTTTGCAAAAAGTATATCATTAACAACAATTTTCTCTTTTTTTGGTTTTGGATAAAGATAGTTAAAAATCAAAAAAATGATAAAAAGCAAAATGAAAAATTTCTTATTCACCAAAACGCAAAACCCTCTTTTTATATTTTAATAGAGTTATTGAAAAGATTATAAGACTCAATATAGAAAAATATATAACTGGATAAACAAAAAAATCTCCAAAATCTATATATCCTCTATTTACAACAATAGCTTGCTTATCAAAAATAGAAAAATTTGGAAAAATATAATAAAAAAAAGATGATAAATTTTCTAATATTTTCTCTTTTTTTATATAGTGTGAATATATATAAAATTCATCCAAACCATTTCCAATAAAAAATAGAGCAACACTATAAATGATTGAATTCATCAAAGATACAAAATTTGAAAACATTATAATTAAAAAAGATAAAACTATTGATGATAAAGAGTATAAAAACAGTTGCCATAACACTTCAAAAACAAATTTTTTTTCTAATATCCATAATAAAATAGTATCAATAACAAAAAAAGATAAAAAAATAGAAAAAACCATAAAAAGAAGTGTTAAAAAAACTGAAATCAAATAATATTGCCTTGATAGCCCAGTAGATAGCGGTAAAACAAAAAGTCCAAGAGATCTCTCTTTTTGTAAAAACTCAAAACTATAAAACAGAGCTGCAATATGAAGCAAAAACATCTGTGAAGTTAAAAGAACATCTTCTAAAAGTTTATATTTTCTTGCAATATCAATATCACTAAGTCCAAAGGCAATAACTATCATAACAACTGCTAATATAACAAATAAAATAGTAGCTTTTTCTTTAAATAGTGATTTTGAGAAAAATTTTATAATGCTAAATATCTTATTCATTGTATCCTCTTTGGTCTGTACATCAATAAAAGCTCTTCAAGCTCATCTATATCTTTTGGATAACCTTTATACTCAATTTTGCCCTCTTTAAGTATCCAAACTTCATCTTCTAGAGCCATAGCTAAATCAAGTGAATGTGTTGATATAATAAAATCGTGAGAGTTTTTTAGTTTTATCAAAAGTTTTTCAATTTCTAGCCTTCCAAATGGGTCAAGCCCACTTGTTGGCTCATCTAAAACAAGAGTTTTTGGCTTTCCAAGAAGAGCAATTGCTAAAAGAAGCCTCTGTTTCATACCTTTTGAATATTTTTTGATTGGCATATCAAGTTCAACCTCTAAAGCAACACTTTTTAAAAGCTCAATTGGATCAAACTCTTTTACTTCTCTTAGTTTTGCCATCATATTAAAATAATCTTGTGCGCTCATATTTAGATCAAGCAAAGCCGCTTCTGGCGCATATCCTAGATCTTTTTTATCTATATCTAAAAGATGATCTTTAAAATTTACTAAAAATGGATGATCTTTTATATCAACATAAAATCCAAGTAGATAGTTTATAAATGTACTTTTCCCAGCGCCATTGTGACCAAGAAGTATCATAAAGACCTCAAAATTTTTTGAGATATTATAGCAGAAGTTATTTTTTTATTACTAAAAAACCATTTGTATTGTCATATCTCCAATACATTCCTTGATGAATTTCTGATAGTTCATCATCTACAAAATTTGAAGCAGGGCCATTAAGATTTTCAAATCTTGCATCAACTCTGGTTGAATTCCAATCTTTAATAGTTGATGGATCAAGCATTAATGGAGCAAGTGTTCTATACTCACCTATATGAGTAGATGAACCTATTGTACAATTATTATCTGTATCAACACCTTTTTGTTTTGCTGTAACTGTTATAGGATATCTCTCATCTGAAAATATAACAGCACAATTATATGGTTGATTTCTTTCATCATATATCTCTACTGTTATATTACTCTCTTTTGGATGTAAAATAGCCCATCCATTAAAGGATATAAGAGATTGCCTTGCAGCACCTATTGCAGACTTTTCAACTGAAACAAGCGCATCATTTTGTACTCCTACAAAACGCGGCAAAGCCATAGCAGCCAATATACCAATGATAACAATTACAAAAACCAGTTCAATTATTGTAAATGATTTTTTCATGATAAATCTACTTTGAAGTTAGAAGGAAAAATCCTTCTAACTTTTATATTATATTAATATGCTGAATTTTGTAAAGAGAATGTACCATTTGCTGCGTTATATAGCCAATGTTTATTTACATTGATTTCAGCAGTATTATCTTGAACAGTAGTAGAAGCTGGACCAACTATTTTTGTGTCTGTACTATTTGTATCAGCTTGTTTAGTTTTATATCTTTCTCTCCCATCTGGTTCAAGAACAATTGCTAAAGCCGCGCCATCTAAACCTTCAGCAGTTTGTGTTGCATTTGCAGTACCACCATCTGTAAAATCTGCACTAGTTGTACTTAATTGAATTGGATATTTTGTTGATGAAAGCTCTACATTTGTAGTTCCAGGAGCAGTTCCATTAAAATCATAATCAACCAAAACATTCGCTTGATCTCCATCTTTATCAACAACTGTTATATTAAAATCAGTTCCTCTTGCAAGAGCTCTACCTCTAATAGCAATAACTGCACTTCTTGCAGACCCTATCCCACTCTTTTCACTAGAAATTAGTGCATCATCTTGCACACCAGCTAACCTTGGTAAAGCAACTGCAGCCAAAATCCCGATGATCACGATCACAAAGATCAGCTCGATCATAGTAAACGCCTTACGCATCGCATCTCCTTTATGTAATGATTTTTAAACGGGTCTTCCCGTCAAAAACATTATCGGATATTTTTGATAAATTTTTACTGAAATGATGATTTTTCAAATTTTTTTAGAAGTTCTGTGAGTTTTTTTTTCAACTTAAAGCATTCATAATTTTTTTTGAGATAGGCTTCAAGAAGAGTTTTAACAGAGTTGTTTCCTTCAATATTTAGGTCCTCTTTTATAGCATTTTCAAGAAGATTGGCAAAAGCATCATCAACATTTATATCATATGTTTTACCAGATATTGTTATTGAAATCTTTTTCATTGCCCTAAAATCTTTTCTACTTTTTCAACAATCTCTTCAAGCTCTAAATCTTTTAGATTAATATCTTCTTGCAGTTTTTGTATCTGAGCATCTTTGGCCTCATTGCTTGCTTTGCATGTAACAAGCTCCCTTCTTAAATTTTCATTTTCCTCTTTTAATCTCTGATAATTTTTCAAAAGCTCTTCAATTTTTTGATTTAGTTTTTCTAAAAGATTTTCATTTTCCACTATATTTCCTTTTGCTCTTTAAGGTTTTTTTCAACTTTGCTATAATTCTATCAATTTTTAGTTAATATTTTTTTAAAAGAGGAAAAAATTGGCAAAATTTGAACTTATAAGCAGTTTTAAACCATCTGGAGACCAGCCTCAAGCAATAGAAAAACTAACATTATCTATAAAAAGTGGCAATAGATACCAAACTCTTCTTGGAGTTACTGGTAGTGGTAAAACTTTTACTATGGCAAAAATCATTGAAAATTTACAGCTTCCAACACTTATAATGACACACAATAAAACTTTAGCAGCACAGCTATATAGTGAATTTAAAGGATTTTTCCCTAAAAATCATGTGGAATATTTTATAAGTTATTATGATTATTATCAACCTGAGGCATATCTACCAAGACAAGATCTATTTATTGAAAAGGATAGTTCTATAAATGATGAGTTAGAGCGTCTTAGACTATCAGCAACTGCAAGTCTGCTTGAATTTGATGATGTTATAGTTGTGGCAAGTGTTAGTGCAAATTATGGACTTGGAAATCCAAGTGAATATAGAAAAATGGTTCAAAAACTTGAAATTGGTCATGAAATAGATCAAAAAACACTACTTTATCGCCTTGTAGAGATGGGATATAAAAGAAACGATAAATTTTTTGATAGAGGCGATTTTAGAGTAAATGGAGATGTAATTGATATATATCCAGCTTATAGTGAAGAAGAAGCTATTAGAGTTGAGTTTTTTGGAGATGAGATAGAGTCAATTTACTATTTTGATACATTAACAAATAAAAAATTAAAAGATGTAAATTCTATAACTATTTATGCAGCAAATCAGTTTATCGTTGGTCAAAATAGATTAGCCCAAGCTATAAAATCTATAGAAAAAGAGCTTGAAGAAAGACTAGAGTTTTTTAAAAAAGAAAATAGACTACTTGAGTATCAAAGATTAAAACAAAGAACAGAGTTTGATCTTGAGATGCTTGAAACCACAGGAACATGCAAAGGAATAGAAAATTATGCAAGACATTTAACAGGTAAAAAACCAGGAGAGACTCCTTACTCTTTACTTGATTATTTTCAAGAAAAGGGAGATTTTTTATTAATAGTTGATGAGTCTCATGTAAGTTTGCCCCAATTTAGAGGTATGTATGCAGGAGATAGAAGCAGAAAAGAGGTTTTAGTTGAGTATGGATTTAGACTTCCAAGTGCACTTGATAACAGACCTTTAAAATTTGAAGAGTTTATCAATAAAGCACCTCACTATCTTTTTGTATCTGCAACTCCAGCAGAAACAGAAATTAAACTAAGTTCAGTAATAGCTGAACAAATTATTAGACCAACAGGACTTCTTGACCCAATCGTTGAACTCTATCCTTCAAAATATCAAGTTGAATCACTTTATGATGAAATAAAAAAAGAGATAGAAAAAGAAAATAGAGTCTTAGTTACAACATTAACCAAAAAGATGGCTGAAGAGCTAACAAAATATTATGCAGATTTAGGATTGAAAGTTAGATATATGCACTCAGAAATTGATGCAATTGAGAGAAATCAGCTTATTAGAGGGCTAAGACTAGGTGAGTTTGATGTTTTAATAGGTATAAACCTTTTAAGAGAAGGACTTGATCTTCCTGAAGTTAGCATGGTTGCAATATTAGATGCTGATAAGGAAGGGTTTTTAAGAAGTGAAACATCTTTAATTCAAACAATGGGAAGAGCAGCAAGAAATGTCAATGGAAGAGTTTTAATGTTTGCTGACAATATTGATGAAAAAATTGTTGTAGATGATGAAAATATTTTAGAAAATTTAAAAGATAAAATCACAAAATCTATGTATAATGCAATAAAAACAACTATTTATAGAAGAAAAAAACAAAAAGCATACAATAAAGAGCATGGAATTATTCCAAAAACTGTAAAAAGAAAACTTGATGAAAATCTAAAAATAGAAGATTTAGACTTTTTATATGAGAAAAAGAAAAAAATGGAAAAACTCCCACCACAAGAGAAAGAAAAAATCATAAAAGAGTTAAGACGCCTTATGCATGAAGCTGCAAAAAAACTTGAATTTGAAGAGGCTGCAAGACTAAGAGATGAGATTGAGAAAATTAAGGGACTTTAGAAGAGGTTAGTCATTAGTCAATAGTCATTAGTCATTAGAAATTGGCCACTTTATTTCGTGATCCGTAATTCGTGATTCGTGAATTGTAATTTGGAATTGAAACCTCTGAAAAATTACAAATTGAACAAAGGCTTTGTATTTTGTCCTCGCTTTGCTGCGGGGTTGTCGCCTTTGGCTCGGACAGCTTGAAAATTTTATGTTGGCCTTTAGGCCAAAAAAGTGCACTCACCCCTAAGGGCGCTTGCGTTTGCACTTTTTAATAAAATTTTTAAGCGTTAATCAACTAAAAATTTCAACTCGCCTGAGTGAAATTTGGTAATTTTTCAGAACATTCAATTAGAAATTTATCACTTGAAGCTAAAACTTATTAGACATTATCCATTTCACTGCTTCACAACTTAACACTTTCTCCGCTTATACCCTATACCCTGTCTTGCTATTCCACTTTTTATTCTTCAACAATATTAATATTTGGTAAAAAGAGTCTATCAGCACTTTGTAAGAGATTTTTTGAGGCTTGATAAATTGCTCTATTCACATTTAAAATTGTCGCTGCAGTCTCTTCATCAAGGTCATACTCTTTTATCCATAGTGCAATAGAAGTCAAGGCCTCTTCATTATCATTTAAAATTTGATGATAAATCTGTACTATTTTTTCCGCTCTTTCAATTTCTCCTTCATAAACTCTTTCTAAATTTTTAAAAAGTTTTACAACTCTTTTTCTAAAATGCTGATACATTCTATACTCATTTTCATTAACTGAAGATGCAAAATTATCAATATCATCTTTAATATCTTTTAGAGTTTTTGCTGCAAAAATCATTCTCTCAACAGAATAGACTATATCATTTACTGCTTTTACCTCATCCTCTTTTAACTCTTTTGATTTTATATCATTTGCATATGAAATTATTAAAATCTCCAATTTTTTTAAATTTTTATATAGTTTTATATAGTTAATATCTAAAATATCGCTATTTTTTTCTAAAACCTCTTTAGTTTTTAACTTATCAACAAGTACATCTTTTGGACGAACATTAAAAATAAAAAGACCAAATTCTAAAACATTATAAAATAGATGTACTGCTTCATTCTTCAAAGCTTCAATAGCAACTTCTGGAATATCAGTTGGAACTTTTGTTATATATTTTGCTAATGGCTCATCAACTTTTGTAAAAAATCTGTTTAATAGTTTTGAAAGATATGGAATAAATGGTGAAAATATTAATACTCCCAAAACATTAAAAAGTGTATGAAAAAGTGCTAACCCAGTAGTTAAATCATTTCTCAAACCTAAAATATCAAGAATAAATCTATCCATTAAAGATAATATAGGAAGTGCTAAAATTGCTGTTCCTACATTAAATATAAAATGTGCTGCTGCTATTCTTTTCTTATCTGGCGTTCCTCCAATCGCTCCAAGCATTGCAGTAATAGTTGTTCCCACATTGGCACCAATTGTAAGTGCTGCTGCCATCTCAAAAGTTATAATATTTGAATGAAGGGCTGTTAAAAATATAGCAGTTGAAGCTGAACTTGATTGAATAATGGCAGTTAAAACAAAACCAATAATAACCATTATATATATAGGATAATTTGCATACTCTTTTAAATCAAAACTTTTTGCAAATATATCCATACTCTCTTTCATAAAATTAAGACCTAAAAACAAAATCCCAAGAGCAATTAAAAGCTTTGCTAATGCAGCAAGTTTTTTTTGATCTTGAAAAAACAGAAGTAAAAAGCCACCAATTCCTGCCATAGGAAGCGCAAAACTTTCAACATTTAATTTAAATCCCAAAAGCGCTACAAGCCATGCAGTAAAAGTTGTTCCTATATTTGCTCCAAATATTACACCAATTCCACTTCTTAGGTTCATAAGTCCTGCGCCAACTAACGATAAAACTATAAGTGAGACAATTGAGCTGCTTTGAACAATAGCTGTAGTTACTGTTCCAACAAGAATTGATTTGAAAATTGTTCCTGTAGATTCTTGTAAAATTCTTTTAAAACTTCTTCCAGCAGCCTCTCTCATTGCTTCTTCAAGAAGAATCATTGCATATAAAAACAGTCCAAGACCAGAGAGTGCTAAAATAATATTTTCAAACATCTATTACCTTTAAATTCTTAGCTATCAACTTATCATTTATCACACGCAATTTATCCCAAAGGAAAAAAATCTTTTTCTTCACTATCATAATACTCTATTTCACCAGACTCTATTTTATAATACCATCCATGAAGAAAAAGTCTTTCTTCTTTTACTCTCTTTTTTACTTCTGGATAGGTTAAAAGATTTTCCAGTTGAACTAAAATTGATAGTTTTTCAGTAGCTCTTAATAGCTCATCTTTATCTTCATTTTTTGCTTCTGCAAGTGCTGCCTCTTTTGCTGGTTTACCAATTTCTAACCATTTTTTTGTATGGATAAGTTCCAAAGAATCTGGTATATCTTTATATAAACTCTCACATGCTCCACAATAGCTATGTCCACAAACTATAATATCTTTGACTTCTAAAACGCTAACAGCGTACTCTATTGCTGCTGCAGTAGCATGAAAATCAAAATCTGGTTTAAATGGAGGTACAAAGTTCCCTACATTTCTAAGCACAAAGAGATCTCCTGGTTTACTTCCTGTTATAAGATTTGGTATGACTCTAGAATCACTACATCCAATAAATAGAGTTTTTGGATTTTGACCCTTTTTTGCTAAATCTATAAAAAGTTTTTCATGTTTTTTAAACTCTAACTCTTTAAATTTTTTATGTTTTTCTATGAGATTATGTATATTCATAAGATTTCCTTTTGTATTGGACATTGGTCATTAGGAATTAAGAATTGACCGCTTCACACTTTTACAACTTATCTTTTTATCTCATAACAAAATTTTATCTTTAATTTGATAAAATTTTAAATAAACCTAAATAAGGATATCTAAAAATGATAAATTTAAAAGATCCTAAACTATTTATAAACAGAGAACTATCCTGGCTAAGATTTAATACAAGAGTTTTAGAAGAAGCCCAAAAAAAAGAAAACCCTTTACTTGAGAGATTAAAATTTATAGCAATTTATGGAACAAATTTAGATGAATTTTATATGATAAGAGTTGCTGGATTAAAGCAGTTATTTAAATCAAGAGTCTCAGTTACTGGCCCAGATAAGATGTCTCCTCTTTCACAATTAAAAGCAATAAGGGCCTATCTTCATAATGAAAAAGAGATAGTTGAAAAAACATTTTTTGAAATAATCGAGCAGTTAAATAAAGAGGGACTTTATATTAAAAATTATAAAGATTTAGATAATAATACAAAAAAAGAGATAGATAAATACTTTTTCAATCAACTATATCCTGTTATTATTCCTATTGCAGTTGACGCAACACACCCTTTTCCTCATTTAAACAATCTAAGTTTTGCTCTTGCTATAAAACTTGCAGATATTCAAAATGAAAATGATATAAAATATGCTCTTATTAGAATTCCAAGAGTTTTACCAAGATTTATACAAATTGACAATACATATGTTCCTATTGAATCTGTTGTTCAAGAACATATAAGCTCCCTATTCCCGGGATATAAACTTATTTCAAGTGCACCTTTTAGAGTAACAAGAAATGCCGACATCGAGATAGAAGAAGAGGAAGCCGATGATTTTATGGAGCTTTTGGAAGAGGGACTAAAACTTAGAAGAAAAGGCGAAATTGTAAGGCTTGAAATTGGAGAGAGTGTTGATGAAGATCTGCTTGATTTTTTAAATTCTCATATACAAGTCTTTAAAGATGATATATACAAATATAAAATGCCTCTAAATATGGGCAGTCTTTGGCAAATAGTTTCAAACAAAAGTTTTGCCCATCTTCTATTTGAGCCATTTACTCCAAAAACACTGCCACCTCTTGACCAAGAAGATATTTTTAGTATAGTTGAGCATGAAGATATTCTTTTATATCATCCTTATGAGAGTTTTGATCCAGTTGTAAAATTTATAGAAGAGGCGAGTAAAGATCCAAATGTTTTAGCTATAAGAATGACCCTATATAGAGTAGGAAAAGATTCGCCTATTGTAAAAGCTTTAATAGAAGCAGCTGAAAGCGGTAAACAAGTAACTGCAATGGTTGAATTAAAAGCAAGATTTGATGAAGAAAATAATCTAATCTGGGCAAAAGCATTAGAAGATGCTGGAGCTCATGTTATATTTGGAATACCTGGATTTAAAGTACATGCAAAAATAGCTCAAATTATTAAAAAAGAGGGAGATAAATTAAAACAGTTTGTTCATCTATCAACAGGTAACTACAATCCATCTACTGCAAGAATATATACAGATGCTAGCTTTTTTACTTCAAAAAAAGAGATAACTGATGATGCAACTAGATTTTTTCATTATCTAACAGGATTTTCAAAAAAAGGAAAATTAAACACACTATTTATGTCTCCAACACAAATAAAACCAAAACTTTTAAGCTTAATAGAAAATGAAACTAAAAAAGGAAATGAAGGAAAAATAATAGCTAAAATGAACTCATTAGTTGATCCTGATGTCATAGTGGCACTTTATAAAGCTTCAAGAGCAGGTGTAAAAATTGATCTAATAGTTAGAGGAATATGTTGTCTTAGACCAAAAGTAAAAGATATTAGTGAAAACATAAGGGTTATATCTATAGTTGGAAAATATTTAGAACATGCAAGGATTTTTTATTTTAAACACTCAAAACCACAAATATTCATCTCAAGTGCTGATTGGATGCCAAGAAATTTAGAGAGAAGAATAGAGTTAATGACCCCTATTTATGATAATGAAATATCTGAAAAGTTATTTGAAATATTAAATCTTCAAATAAATGATAATGTTTTAGCCAGAGAACTTCAAGAAAATGGAGAATATATCAATATAAAAAGAGAAGGAAAAACACCTATAAATTCACAACTTGTTATGGAAGAGTATACAAATATGCTTTACTCTACCCATAAAAAAACAAATGTCAGTAGAGCTAAAAAACTTGCAAGAAGACTTTTGAAGGAGAGTTAGCGAGGGTAAAGCGAAGCTTTAGCAAAACAACTGCTTGTTTTGCGTACCCAAGCGCAAGCTGTGAGTTTATGCGAATCCTAAAATCAAGGATTTTAGTGATAAGCATACGAACAGCTGGTATACCGAAAAACAAATCAAATGAGCAAAGAGCGAATGAAGATTTGTGGTTAAAGTAAGGTAAGTAAGAAATTTTTAGTGAGAAAGAGAGAGTTAGAAGGTAAGAAAGCTATAAAGTAGTAGAGAAGGTGATAAGGAGTGAAGCTGTGAAGCGGGATAGCGGAGAAGTGAACGAGGGCAAGCCAAAGGCTTAAGAAGGCAACTGCTTGCCTTCTGCGCCCGAGCGAAAGCCTTGAATATATGTGAGTCCGAAAAACAAGGTTTTTCGTGACGAATATTTGAGAGGCTGGTTTACATTGAAGAAAATCAAGTAAGCTATGCAAGCGAAGATTTTCGGTTAGTTTTAAGTGGAATAGGAAGTAAGAGGTGAAGCGGCCAATTCCTAATTCCTAATTCCTAATGACCAATGACTAATTACTAATTACTAATGTCTAATGTCTAATGTCCAATGACTAAATATTAAAGGATAAAAATGCTATTAAGATACAAAAATTGGTTTCCGAAAATAAAAGAAAATGCTTGGATTGCACCAGATTCTACAGTGATTGGAAATGTAGAAATTGGAAAAGATAGCTCCATTTGGTTTGGATGTGTTATTAGAGGTGATGTTCATTATATAAAAATTGGAGATAGAACAAATATTCAAGACTTATCTATGATTCATGTCACACATTATAAAAATCCTGATATGAGTGATGGATATCCAACAATAATTGGCAATGATGTGACCGTAGGTCATAGAGTAATGCTTCATGGATGTATTATTGAAGATGCATGTTTAATTGGTATGAACTCTACAATACTT
Organism: Nitrosophilus kaiyonis; assembly: GCF_027943725.1. Lineage (NCBI taxonomy): Bacteria > Pseudomonadati > Campylobacterota > Epsilonproteobacteria > Nautiliales > Nitratiruptoraceae > Nitrosophilus > Nitrosophilus kaiyonis. The sequence continues at coordinate 324,715 of NZ_AP025696.1, forward strand.
GATGGAGCAGTTATAGGAAAAGAATCAATAGTTGGCGCAGGAAGTTTGGTAACAGGCGGGAAAAAATTTCCGCCAAGAAGTTTAATCTTGGGAAGTCCAGCAAAAGTTGTAAGAAGCTTAAGTGATGAAGAGGTACAAGAACTTTATAATTCCGCAAATAGATATGTTACTTTCAAAAATGATTATATAAACTTTATCTCATAAACTATTTATTTAATTTTTACTTATAATTATTATAAATTTGACATTAGTTTTTATAATAATTATTTAAAGATAAAAGGAATATAATAATTATCGAATTTAAATTTTAAAGGGGTATAGATGGCAAGATTAGTTGTACTTGGTGCAGGCGTATCTGGACATACTGCTGCAACTTTTGCTAAACATTGGCTAGGTGATGCTCATGAAGTTGTAGTTGTATCTCCAAATAGTAAATGGAACTGGATTCCATCAAACATTTGGGTTGGCGTTGGCGAAATGAAGCCAGAAGATGTTATTTTTGAATTAGCTCCAGTATATCAAAAAGCTGGAATAGATTTTAGACAAGCAAAAGCTGTATCGATCCATCCAGAGGGAAAAGAGGGAAGCGAGAAGCCATATGTAACTATTGAATATACTGATCCTTCAAAAAAAGGCCAAACTGAAGAGATTACATATGATTATCTTATTAATGCAACTGGACCAAAACTAAATTTTGGTGCTACTGAAGGGCTTGGACCGGATGGTGGTCATACACTTTCTGTTTGTACATATCAACATGCTGCTCAAGCAAATGATGCTTTTCAAGTAGCTATTGAAAAGATGAAAAAAGGTGAAAGACAAAAGTTTTTAGTAGGTACTGGACATGGAACATGTACTTGTCAAGGTGCTGCATTTGAATATATTTTTAACCTAGAATTTAATCTAAGAAAAGCTGGAGTCAGAGATAAAGCAGATATTCAGTGGATCTCAAATGAGCAATTTTTAGGTGATTTTGGTGTTGCTGGTGTTCATATCACATTTGGTGGATATTTAACTTCAAGTAAAATTATGGCTGAATCACTATTTCTTGAAAGAGGAGTTGACTGGATAACTGGCGCAGCTGTTAAAAAAGTGGAACCTGGAAAAGCATACTATGAACTTCTTGATGGAAGTGAAGGAGAACTTGATTTTGATTTTGCGATGCTTATTCCTCCATTTAGTGGTGTTGGATTAAAAGCTTATGATAAAAATGGCGAAGATATTACAAGTAAGCTTTTTGCTCCAAATGGATTTTTAAAAGTTGATGCAGATTATAATGCAAAACCTTTTGAAGAGTGGAAAGCAAGTGATTGGCCAAAATATTATCAAAACCCAGATTATAATAATATATTTGCTGTAGGTATTGCTTTTGCTCCGCCTCATCCAATAAGTAAACCTATGAAATCTGTTAATGGAACTGTTATAACACCAGCTCCTCCAAGAACTGGTATGCCTTCTGGTATTATAGGTAAAACTGTTGCACAAACAATTGTTGAAGTTATTCAAGGAAAATATAGTCTTGATGAAGTTAAAACAAAAGGTCATCATGCTTCAATGGCTGAAATGGGAGCAGCTTGTGTAGCAAGTACAGGTAAGAGTGCTTGGAGCGGTACAGCAGCAGCATTAACAGTATATCCTGTTGTACCAGATTATGAAAAATACCCAGGAACTGGTAGAGACCCAGAATATACATTTGGTGAAATTGGTCTTGCTGGACACTGGATTAAACATATTTTACATTATATGTTTATGTGGAAAGCACAGCTTAAGCCAGGTTGGACATTAATACCAGAATAAGATTTTCGTATAAATTTATAAAGGAGAGATGATGAGTGGATATGAAGATGTAATGAAAAATATAAAACCATATGATAGTAAAACTTTTGAAACAATGGCTCCTGGTCCGTTTCAAAGATTTTTAAGAACTTGTAAAATTTATCAATTTATTAGATTTATTATTATAAATCTTAAAATGTTAAAAGTTGTGGCAAAAAGCCACCATTAATTTTTGACAAAAAGCGTTTGCTTTTTGTCATATTTTGAAAGGAAATGATGGATTCAAAGATATTAACTTATCCAGATAGCAAGTTATTACGAATAAGTGGAGTTGTTAGAGAATTTGATGAAAATCTTTTTAAATTGTTAGATGAGATGAAAAAAATTAGCAAAGCTAACAATTTAAAAGGATTGGCTGCTATTCAAATTGGCATACCACTCAAAGTTATAGTTTATAAAAAAGATAATGATTTTATAGAACTCATTAACCCTACTATCTTTTTTAATAAAGGTCTTGTAGATTCACAAGAAGAGGATGAATCTATCCCTGGACATAAATTTGATATAAAAAGATATAAAGAGATAAAAATATCTTATGTTGATAGATATAATAAACAGCATTTTTTAACAGTAGATGGAGAGGATGCGATTTGGCTTCAAAGAAAGATAGATTTTACTTTTGGCGGACTCCCTATAAATAAACTTCCAAAAAAAGAGGCTAAAAAGTTTATAAAAGAGTATGGAAGTGGAGAGGCTTGTCCAACAACTTTTGTTAAAGATAAGATTTTATTAGCTGTTAAAATCTCTGTTATTTTAGAATTTTTAACTTTTTTAGCAACTTTTTTCATAAAATCTATAAACTCATCAATAATAAGCTATTGGTCAATTTTAAATATTTTAGCTATTGTTTTTTATCTATATTATGCTAATTATGAAACAAAAAAGTACAAAAACTGCACCAGCTGCCAAGGTGCTAATGCAATTGGTAATGCTTTGATTTGGGGTAGTTTAACCATAGGAATATTTTTACTTAATTTTATTTTTTAGTAAATGAAAAAAAAACTTTTAAAACTTGAAAATATAACTTTCATAGCAATTATATTAGGCTTATTTTTTGGATATTTTTTTAAAGATTTAGCATTAAATCTTAAAGTAATAGGAGATATCTATATCTCTTTACTTAAAATGCTCATCATTCCTTTAGTTTTTGCCTCAATTTTTATAGCAATTGTTGGATTAAAAAACAAAAATGAATTAAAATCTATTGGAATAAAAGCTTTTTTATATTATATATCAACAACCGCACTAGCTGTTATTTTAGGGCTTTTAGTAGTTAATATAATAAATCCTGGCTCAAATTATGAGTTAACAAAAGATTTAACCCATACAATTACCCCAAAAGAGGTCTCAATTAGTGATTTTTTACTCTCTTTTATTCCAACAAATATATTTAACTCTTTATCAAATGGAAAAATTTTACCAATAATCTTTTTTGCTATCATTTTTGCAATAAGTGCAATGTTTATAGAAAAAAATAAAAAAGAGTTTTTATATAACTTCTTTGATTCAATAAATGACTCTTTTATGATTTTAGCAAAATGGATAATAAACCTAACTCCAATTGGTGTATTTTTTCTTATTGCTTTTACTGTTGCTAAAAATGGAATTGAACCAATAATGGAACTTTATAGCTACTTTTTAACAGTTATTTTAGCCCTCTTTACACACGCTTTTTTTACACTGGGAATAATTTTATATTTTTTTGGAAAAATCAATCCATTTACATATTTTTCTCAAGTAAAAGAGGCTCTTATGGTTGCATTTTCTACTGCTTCAAGTTCTGCTACTCTTCCTGTCTCTATAGAGATAGCAGAGTTAAAAGCAAAAATTGATAAAAAAGTAGCTGGATTTGTTTTGCCTCTTGGAGCAACTATAAATATGGATGGAACAGCTCTTTATGAGTCAATTGCAGTTATGTTTATAGCAAATATTAGTGGGGTTGAACTTAGTTTAACTCAACAGATTACTATCTTTATAATGGCTACTTTTGCTTCAATTGGTGCTGCTGGAATTCCAGGTGCTGGACTTATTATGATGACGATGATACTTGATAGTGTTGGTCTTTCAGCTGAATATATAGCATTAATAATAACAGTTGATAGATTTTTAGATATGTTTAGAACAAGTATTAATGTATGGGGCGATCTGATTGGAGCAAAAATTATCAATCAATTGATAAATAAAACTTAACTACTTTTTTCAGCTATATTTTTCTTTTCATTTGTAACTTTTTTGCCTCTTTTGCTAAATTCAATTAAATCTTCTGTAGTTTTTACATATTTTGGAATATTTGAAAAAGAGATTTCTAAAACTCTTAAAGCTGTTAGAGCATCTGCATAAGCTCTATGATGAATTAAACTATTTATTCCTAATGATTCATTTAAAAAACCAAGCCCATACTTTTCACTTACTATTGTTCTTCTTGCCAAATCAATAGTACAAAGCTTTCTATTTGCAAGTTTTTCAAATCCAAGCTCATTTAATTTATCAGAAATAAAGTTATAATCAAATTTTACATTATGTGCTACAAATACACTATCACCTAAAAACTCTTTAAATTTTGCTAAAACCTCTTTTTGTGTTGGTGCATAAATTAAATCCTCAACTGTTATACCAGTTAATTTTGTTATATATTCTGGAAGCTCCTTTGCATGCACAAAACTTTCAAATCTATCTAATATTTTCCCATTTTTATATTTTATGGCGCCTATTTCGATTATTTGTGAGTTATGAGGTTTACTTCCACTTGTTTCAATATCTACAATGACAAATTCTTGATTTTTATATAAAGTTTTTGCTGTTTTTAAAAAAACTTTGTTGTCTTCTTCTTCAATAGGAAAACCTCTTGCTTTTAATGTTTGATATAAAAGCTCTGAATCTCCAAACATTCCATAAATTGCAAGTAAAATATTTTTAAAATCATCTTTTTTTAAATTTTGTTTTTTTAATTTTTTAACAATCTTTTCCAAATTATTCAATCGATTTTGCCTTTTTTATAAACTCTTTTACTTTATTTGGATCTTTTTTACCTTTGTAAGCTTCTACTCCACTACTTACATCTACCCCATAAAACCCATATTTTTTTACCTCTTCTATATTTTTAGGGCTTAATCCACCAGCCAATATTACTTTAGAGCAATCAACATCTTTAAACCAATCAAGTGCTACTCTTTTTCCACTTCCTCCAAATTCTTCAACATATGCATCAACAAGTCTATAATAATTTTTAAATTTTAAAATATCCTCTTTTTTCTTAGCTCTTACTACAGGTAAAACTTTTATTTCAAAACTCTCTAAAAAATCTTTATCTATATCAAAATGTAGTTGTGCAAGTGAAATATTTGTATATTTATAAATATCCTCTATATTTTTTTTAGTTTCATTTACAAATAAACCTACTCTTTCTATAAATGGAGGTAGCTCTTTTATTATCTCTTTTGCTTTTTGAGGCGATATAAATCTTGGCGATTTTTCATAAAATACAAATCCTAAAGCATCTGCCCCAGCATCTATTGCAATTAGTGCATCTTCAAGATTGGTTATTCCACAAATTTTTACTCTCAATCTATACCTTTAAACTATCTATAGATGCTTTTCTATCTTTTTGTTTAAAAATATAACTTCCTGCAACTGCAATATCAACTCCAGCAGTTTTTAAATCTCTTATATTTTTATCATTAACCCCACCATCGACCTCTATCAAGCAGTCAGGATTATATAAATTAACCATCTCTTTAACTTCAGCAATTTTTTCATAAATTGGAATAAATTTTTGACCTCCAAATCCGGGATTTACACTCATAAGCAAAATCATATCAACATATTCAATCAAATACTCTATCAATTTTGGTGTAGTTCCAGGATTTAAAACTATTGCTGGTTTAATCCCATAATCTCTTATTTTTTGAATTAATCTATGTGGATGATTTTCACTCTCTATATGAAAAGATATATATTCAGGATTAAATTTAGCAAAAAGATCAACAAAAAAGCTATTATTTTCTACCATTAAATGGATATCAAGAGGTTTTGTAGCAGCTTTTGCCACAGCCTCAACAACTACTGGTCCAATTGTCATATTTGGTACAAAATGGCCATCCATTACATCAACATGAACTAAATCAGCTCCATTTTCACAAATCTCTTTTACTTCATCTGCTAATTTACCAAAATCGGCACTTAAAATACTAGGTGCTACAAGCATTTTCTTCCTTTTTAAGACAAATAGAGTATAATTATATCAAAAATATTAAAACTGAAATAAAGTTTAAATTCATCTGTTTTTAAGTTTAAAATAGGTAAAATTCAAAGCTAAATTCCTATGAGAGGGTAAAAAAATGTCTAGAAAATGTTCAATTACTGGAAAAGGTCCTATGAGCGGACACAATGTAAGTCACGCTAACAATAAAACGAAAAGAAGATTTTTACCAAATCTAAGAACAGTAAGAATAACTTTACCAGATGGTACTAGAAAAAAGATAAAAGTGGCAGCATCAACTCTTAGAACTATGAAGAAAAAATCGCTTATATAAAGCGGTTTTTCTTTTTTTCCTCTTCTCCTCCTTAAATTAAATAAGGATATAAATGTTTGAAATCTTTTCTATAAAAAATGGAATAACATCAGTAGATGGATTTTATGCCTCAGGTGTAAATGCAGGTTTAAAGAAGCAAGGTTTAGATGTTGGATTTATATATTCAGACAAATTATGTGATGTAGAGGCAATTTTTACAAAAAATAGATTTCAAGCAGCCCCAATAAAACATTTTAAAAAGCATAATATTCAAAAAACAAACTTCATTCTTGCAAATTCCAAAAATGCAAATGCAATGACTGGAAAAATGGGAATTGAAGATATAGAAGAGATTTTGGAATTTGCCAAGGAAAAATTTCCTCAAATAAAAAATCCTATAATGAGTTCAACTGGAGTAATAGGAGTTTTTATTCCAAAAGAAAAGATAAAAAATGCAATTGAAAATTTTGATCTATCAAAAAAAGAATCAAACAATTTTGCTAAATCTATAATGACTACTGATACTTATGAAAAAGAGATCGCTTTTGAAGTTGTATTGAAAGAGAATAAAAGTTTTAAAATTGCAGGAGTTGCTAAAGGTGCAGGCATGATAAATCCTGCGATGGCAACTATGCTTTGTTTTATAGTAACAGATGCTGATATTCCAAAAGATGATATGAGAGAACTCCTACTGAAAAATGTTGATAAAACTTTTAATGCTATAAGTGTAGATGGAGATAGATCAACTAATGATTCTGTGTTTTTATTATCAAATAAAAAAAGTAAAGTTTATAATAAAGAGGCTTTTGACTTTGCTTTAAATAAAATTATGCACCATTTAGCTCTTGAAATTGTAAAAGATGGAGAAGGCGCAAAAAAACTTGTAGGATTTGAAATAAGTGGTGCAAAAAATGATGATGAAGCAAAAATTGCAGCAAAAGCTTTATCTAACTCTTTACTTGTAAAAACAGCTATTTTTGGAGAAGATCCAAATTGGGGAAGAATAGCTTCAACTATAGGTGCAAGTGGAATTGAATGCAATGAAAATAGTTTAAAAATTAGTTTTGAAGATGTTTTGGTTTATAATAAAGGTGAAATACTATTTACTAAAGAGGTTGAAGAAAAAGCTCATAAAATTATGAAAAAAGATGAGTTTACAATAAAGTGTGATTTAGGTATTGGCACTGGATATTTTAAAGCTTATGGCTGTGATTTAGGCTATGAATATGTTAAAATAAATGCAGAATATAGAACATAAGTAATAATTAGTAAGCAGTGATGAGTGAAAATAATAAATAATTATATTTTAAATTATCACCTATCTCTGATTACTTATTACCATTTACTGAGCACTCACAAACAAATTAAAGGAGAAAAAAATGTTAGAAGAGTTTCCAAAAGAGATTGTAGATGAACTTAGAAATAAAGACAACCATTTTGATGCAATCATAACAAAACATGATGAGCTTGATAAATTGGTTACTGAAGTTGAAGAGGGCCGTGAACATATGGATGATTTAGAATTGGAAAAAATAAAGCTTGAAAAATTAAAATTAAAAGATGAAGCATACTATATTTTAAATAAATATATGAAAGAAAAAGGATTAAAATAATGGGGGAGCATAAAATCAAAAAAACATTAAAACAGATTTTTTCTCATCCTATTCCTACAAACATTGAATGGAAAAATATAGAAAATCTTTTAGAACATAAAGGATTTAAGATAGAAAATACTAAAAAAAATCATATGAAAATCAAATCGAATAGTGGGCAAGAACTTGTTTTAATAGTTCATGGTCATGAAATAAATAGCAAAGATGAAATTGTAAAACTAAAACATTTTTTACAAGAAAACGGAATAAGCGAGGAGTCTATTCTTTAAAGGCTCCTTTGCTTATAAGTTTTTCATATCTCGCACTTATTCTTTCTTTTGAAGATATTTTAGAAAGTTCTTCTATGGCATTTAGATAATACTCTTTTAAGGCTTTAGCAGCTCCCTCTTTATCTCTATGAGCTCCAATTAATGGCTCATCTACAATATCATCAATTAAATTTAAATCTTTTAAATCTTGTGAAGTTATTTTTAAAGCTTTTGTAGCTTGCTCAACTTTGCTTGGATCATTCCATAGAATTGCTGCACATCCCTCAGGCGAAATTACACTAAAAACAGAATATCTCATCATAGCTAGTTTATCAGCCACACCTATAGCTAAAGCTCCACCACTTCCGCCTTCACCAATCACAATAGATACTGTAATTGTATCAAGTCTGCTTAATTCTAAAAGATTTCTTGCAATTGCTTCGCTTTGTCCTCTCTCTTCTGCTCCAACTCCTGGATAAGCCCCCGGAGTATCAATAAGCATTAAAATAGGTATACCAAATTTTTCTGCAAGTTTTGCAACTCTTAAAGCTTTTCTATAACCTTCTGGATGAGGCATACCAAAATTTCTTTTTATTTTATTTTTGGTTCCTCTACCCTTTTGCTCTCCTATGAGCATTGTTCTTTGTCCGTCAATATATCCAAGATAGCAAATTATTGCGGGGTCATCTCTATAACTTCTATCTCCATGTATCTCTATAGGATCTTCCATCAAAAGTCTGACATAATCAAGAGCATAAGGACGATCTGGATGTCTTGCAAGCTGAAGTTTTTGATAATCAGAAAGATTTTTATATGTTTTTGCAACCTCTTTTTCCAAATCTTTTTTCAATATCTCAACAGCAGCATCATCGCCCCGTGCTTTTGCAGAGTCAATTTGCTCTTCTATTTGTTTAATTTTTTGTTCAAAATCTAAATAGGTTGCCAAAATCAATCCTTAAATTTTTTTAAAAATAACAACCCCGTTAGTTCCACCAAACCCAAAAGAGTTACTCATAACAATATTTAAATCTGCTTCTCTTGCAACATTAGGAACATAATCAAGATCACAATCTGGATCAGGTGTTTCATAATTAATTGTTGGAGGAATAACTCCTTTTTCCATTGCCATTAAGCTTATTACTGCTTCTAATGCTCCTGCAGCTCCAAGACAGTGAGCAATTTGACCTTTTGTTGAGCTAACTGGTGGACAAGCCTCTTTTGAGCCAAAAAGTCTTTTTATTGCCATGGTTTCATACATATCATTATATTTTGTACTTGTACCATGAGCATTTATATAATCAATTTTAGGACATCCAGCCATCTCAAAAGCTGCTTTCATTGCTCTATATGCACCTTCGCCCTCTGGTGCTGGTGTTGTGATATGACTTGCATCGCCACTCTCACCAAAACCTATAATTTCAGCATAAATTTTAGCTCCTCTTTTTTTAGCAGCTTCATACTCTTCTAATACAAGTGCACCTGATCCCTCTCCCATCACAAATCCATTTCTATCAGCATCAAAAGGACGAGAGGCATGTTTTGGATCATCATTTCTTGTTGAAAGTGCTTTCATTGCTGCAAAGCCACCTATACCAATTGGACAAATCGCAGCTTCTGCCCCCACTACAAGCATTCTATCAGCACCGCCTAAAACAATTGTTTTAAATGCCTCAGTTATTGCATGAGTTCCAGCTGCACAGGCAGTAACACTTGATAGATTTGGTCCTTTTAATTTATGTTCAATTGAGACAAAACCACCAAGCATATTTACTAATGCTGATGGAATAAAAAATGGGCTGATTCTTCTTGGGCCTCTAGTTTCACAGATAACTGAATTTTTTTCGATATTGATAAGTCCACCTATCCCAGAAGCTGAGCTTATTCCAAACTTTTCTCTTGGTATATTTTCATCAATACCAGAGTCTTCCATTGCTTCTTTTGCTGCTTTTATACCAAGATGGATAAATCTATCAGCTTTTTTTACATCTTTTGGATCCATAATAGTCTTTGGATCAAAATCTTTAATCTCAGCTGCAATTTTCACACTTTGATTTGAAGCATCAAATGATGTTATTGTATCAATACCACATTCACCATTTACAATAGCTTCAAAAGAACTCTCTTTATCATGTCCTAAAGAGTTAATCATACCAATACCAGTTATTACAACTCTTCTCACTATTATTCCTTTTAGTTAAATAGTTAAGTAGTTAAGTTGTTGAGTAGTTGAATTAATTTTACCTTTAAAGCAACAGCCATTTAACAAATTAACTACTTAACCACTTAACTACTCATCTAAGCAGGCAAAAAGCCTGCTTTTTTTAAGATTTATGTTCTTCTATATATTTAACTGCATCACCTACAGTTTGGATTTTTTCTGCATCTTCATCAGGAATTTCAATACCAAATTTCTCTTCAAGAGCCATAACAAGTTCAACTACATCAAGACTATCTGCACCTAAATCTTCTACAAATTTTGAATCCTCTTTAACTTCATCTGGATTAGCATTTAACTGCTCAACTACAACCTCTTTTACTTCATCAAAAAGTGCCATTTTAACTCCTTTGAAATTTTTAAATCGACTAATTTTAACAAAAAATGGATTAAGTGGACATTAGACATTGGACACTTTGTTTCGTAATCCGTAATTCGTGAATCGTAATCTGGATTTTGGAATTAGAAATTTATTTATTACTTGAAACTTCAAACTTGAAGTTTTTGATATTAGCTACTTCACAGTTTCTCTGCTTCCCCGCTTATCTATTTAACACCTTACTTATCTAAATCTAACCAAAAATCTTCACTTTCTTCGCTCGCTTGATTTTCTTCAAGCGAACAAAGGTATTGCGTAAGCAATAGGAGTTAAACTGCTTTAACTCCGTACCTTTGTGAGAAGTTTTTGTTTATGCAAGCCCTATATTGCTTACAATATAGTGGCGAGCATACAAAAACTTAGTTTACCTTAGAGCAAATTTTAGTTTGTTAAAACAAAATTTGCGGTTAATTTTTATACTCAAAGCTTTCGCTCAGGTACAGGAGAAGCGTTAAGCAAACGCCAACTGCTTGTCGTTTGTAGCTTCGCACGGCAAAGTGTTTATGCAAAGCAAAGAGATTGCATAGCTTACACCAGTTGCCAAGCAGTTGTTGTCCTAAAGCTTCGCTTTACCCTCGCTCACATATACATTCCGCCGTTTACTTTGATGATCTCTCCTGTTATATAGCTTGAATGATCGCTTAATAAAAATGCAACTGCTTCAGCCACCTCTTTTGGATCACCAAATCTTCTAAGAGGTATTTTTTCAATATATGCTTTTTTAATATCCTCTTTTAACTCTTTTGTCATGTCTGTTGCAATAAATCCAGGTGTAATGCAGTTAAATCTAATACCTCTTGCAGCTCCCTCAAGTGCAAAAGATTTTGTCATAGTTATCATACCACCTTTGCTTGCACTATAATTTACCTGTCCAGCATTTCCGGTTTCACCAACTATTGAAGAGATATTAACAACACATCCAAATCTTTTTTTACTCATAGCTTTTAAAGCTTCTCTACATCCTATAAAAGCAGATGTTAAGTTAGCTTTTATAACATCTTCAAAATCTTCTACACTCATTCTTATTGCAAGTTTATCTTTTGTAATACCTGCATTATTCACAAGATAACTAAGTTCACCATCACTATCAATTATCGTCTTTATACCTTCAACAAAAGCTTTTTCATCACTTACATCAAATCCTATTACTGCAGCTTCTCCCCCATTTGCTTCTATCTCTTCTTTTATTTTGTCTGCAGCTTCTGCATTTGATCTATAATTTATCCAAACTTTAAGTCCATATCCAGCCAAAACTTTGGCTATTTCAGCCCCTATTCCCCTACTTGCGCCAGTAACTAAAACATTTTTTCCACTAAATTTCATGTTTACTCCTAATTTGGTTTATTGAACATTAGTCATTAGTAATTAGTCATTGGTAATTGGTAATTAGGAAGTGGCCTCTTCTCCGCTATCCCGCTTCCCTACTTCACACCTTCCCCACTTCACAGCTTCTCTACTTCACTCCTTAAATTAATGGTTTATCCATCTCTTTTGGAATTTCTAGTCCCATTAACTTTAAAACAGTTGGAGCGATGTTACTTAATCCTCCAGGTTTTACCTCTTCCACTCCATCTGCCATTACAAAGCACCAAACATCACCAACAGTATGATTTGTAAGAATATTTCCATTTTCATCTCTCATTTTCTCACAATTACCATGGTCACTTGTTATTACTAAATTATACTCTTTATCTTTTGCTTTTTTTATAATTTTCATAAGCTCTTTATCAACGGCTTCAACTGCTTTAATTGCTGCTTCATAATTTCCAGTATGTCCAACCATATCCCCATTTGCAAAATTTACTACTATAAATTCATATCCTTCATCCATTGCTTTTAATACTGATTTACCTACTTCTGGAGCAGACATTTGTGGTTTTTCATCATATGTTTTTACATTTGGACTTGGAATCAAAACCCTTGTCTCATTAATATATGGCTCTTCAATACCACCATTGAAGAAAAATGTCACATGTGCATATTTTTCAGTTTCGGCTGTATGAAATTGATCAAATCCAGCTCTGCTTATAACCTCAGCCAATGTATTTTTTGGAACAGTTTTCTTAAAAATCACTGGATAAGGAAAAGTTTCATCATATTCAACTATTGTTGTGATATTTAAATTTAATTTTTTTCTTTCAAACTCATTAAAATCTTCATCACCTAAAGCCCTAACAATCTCTCTCATTCTATCACTTCTAAAATTTATAAATAAAACTCCATCATTATCTTCCATACCATTATACCAATCAAAAGCAACTGGTTCTATAAACTCATCAGTTGTATTTTTATCATACTGCTCTTTTATATAATCCTCAATTGATAGTTTAGTTTTTGGCTTTGCCTCAACAATTGCACGATATCCTTTTTCTACTCTATCCCATCTTTTATCTCTATCCATTGTATAAAATCTGCCACTAACTGATGCTATTTGTGCATTTTTTACATTATCTTTTAACTGTTTTACATATTTTAATGCACTTTTAGGATCCACATCTCTTCCATCAGTTATTGGATGTAAAATAACCTCTTTATATTTTGATGCAATATTTGCTATCGCGATAAAATGATCGATATGAGAATGAACTCCACCATCGCTTAAAAGACCTACAATATGCAATCTTTTAGATTTTTTTAAAAGATTTTGAAAAGTTTCATCTTTCTCAAAAGAGCCATCTTCTAATGCAAGAGATATCCTAACTAAATCTTGATATAAAATCCTCCCACTGCCAATTGTCATATGGCCTACTTCACTATTCCCCATCTGGCCTTCTGGAAGCCCAACACTCATTCCATAAGTTTTTATCAAAGAGTATGGAACATTTTCAAATAGATACTTATATGCCTCTTTTTTTGCATTTTCAAAAGCATTATACTCTTTGCTTGGGTTATATCCTATACCATCAGTAATAACTAAAACTGTCTTATTCACATTTTTAGAATTCATATAAATAACCTTCAAATATATAAAATTTATACTTATAAATTTATCAGTGAAATTTTAGTAATATTTCACTTTATTAAAGATTAGGTGACAATTGGTCATTAGTCATTGGTAAGATTTAGTGATAGTGGATTAGTGGAATAGGAGCATAGCAGGTAGAATAGATTATAAGCGGAGAAGCAGAGAAGCTGTGAAGTAGCCAATGTCAAAAACTTCAAGTTTCAAGTTTGAAGTTTCAAGTAATAAATAAATTTCTAATTCCAAAATCCAAATTACGATTCATGAATTACGAATCACGAAACAAAGTGTCCAATGTCTAATTAACAAATTTAAAATGGAGCGTTATGTTATATTGGTTTTATAGACATCTTGATATAAATCTTTTTCAATATATAACAGTAAGGGCTGGATTTGCTTTTTTTATAGCATTTATTTTAACACTCATTTTAATGCCAAAATTTATAAAATGGGCTCAAGAAAAAAATGCAAGCCAACCTATATATTCTCTTGCTCCAAGCAGTCATAAAACTAAAGCAAATACACCTACAATGGGTGGGCTTGTTTTTCTTTTTACTACAATCATTGCTTCAATCTTAACAGTTAAGCTTAATAATATTTATGTAATAGGAGCAATTTTAACTTTAATGCTATTTGCTTTTATTGGAATAAAAGATGATATTTCAAAAATTGTTAAAAAAGAGAATCAATCTGGTCTATCTCCAAAAACAAAAATAATATTACAGACAATTTCAGCTATTTTTATTTCTGGATTATTATATTTTTTATCTTCACTGCCAACATCATTTTATATTCCATTTTATAAATATCCACTCTTTGATATGAAAATCTTTTCAATTCTTTTTTGGACACTTGTAATAGTTGCAACTTCAAATGCTGTAAATTTAACTGATGGACTTGATGGACTAGCAACAGTTCCTTCTATTTTTGCTCTTGCAAGTTTAGGAATATTAGTTTATATTACAGGACATGCAGTTCTAAGTAGCTATCTATTACTACCAAAAGTTACTGGCGTTGGAGAGGTAACAATAATTGCTGCTGCACTTGCTGGAGCATTAATAGGATTTTTATGGTATAACTGCCATCCAGCAGAGGTTTTTATGGGAGATAGCGGTAGCTTATCAATTGGCGCTTTTTTGGCATATATGGCAATTATTTCAAAAAGTGAAATACTTCTTATAATAATAGGCTTTGTTTTTGTTTTGGAAGCAATGTCAGTAATACTTCAAGTTGGAAGTTATAAGTTAAGAAAAAAAAGAGTATTTTTGATGGCACCAATACATCACCATTTTGAGCAAAAAAACTGGAAAGAGAGCAAAATAATTGTTAGATTTTGGATAATTGCTCTAATTTCAAATATAATAGCACTTATAACTTTGAAAATCAGGTAAGATATGGTCTCTTTATTTGGATATGGAAAAACAACAAAATCTATTGCTATTTTCTTAAAAGAGAAAAATATCAAAACAGTAATTTATGATAATATTGAAAAAGAGTTTGTAGATGAAAATGGCATACTTCATAAACCTTTTAATTGTTTTGATCCAAACTCATCTTCATTAGAAATTCCAAGTCCAGGTATTCCACCAAGTCATTTTGCAATTAAAAAAGCAAAAAATCTTATCAGTGAATATGACCTTTTTTTATATGATCCTTTAAATCTTTTTGATAAAAAACCTTTTACTATATGGATTAGTGGAACAAATGGAAAAACTACTACAACCCAAATGATTGAACATATTTTAAAAGATAAAAATGCAATGAGTGGTGGAAATATTGGAACCCCTTTAGCTATGTTGGATAGAGATGCAAAAATATGGATACTTGAAACAAGCTCGTTTACCATTCATTATACAAAATATGCAAAACCCAATCTTTATATTCTTCTTCCTGTTAGTGAAGACCATATCTCTTGGCATGGAAGCTATAGTGAATACAAAGATGCGAAAACAAAACCTATAAAAATGCTAAATGAGGGAGAAGTTTGTATCATACCTAAAGAGTTTAAAGATATAAGCAGTTATGGATATAAAATCATATATGAAAATTCAGAGGATATTGCAAACTTTTTTAATTTTGATATAAAAAAAATAGAATTTAAAGAGCCTTTTTTACTTGATGCTTTACTTTCACTTTCAGTATCAAAGATATTATTTGATGAAGAGAATTTTGAAAAAATTAATAGCTTCAAAATGGCTCCTCATAAACTTGAAGAGTTTTATGATTTGCAAAATAGGCTTTGGGTAGATGATAGTAAAGCAACAAATATTGATGCTACAATATGGGCACTGCAAAGATATAAAAATAAAAAAATATATCTCATTTTAGGAGGAGATGCAAAGGGGGCTGATTTAAAGCCTCTTTTTAAAATTTTAAAAGATTTAAATATTAGAATATATGCTATAGGAAAAGAAGGTAAAAATATTGAAAATCTCTCAAAAAAATATAAAATTGAGTGTGAAAATACTATTTTCCTTGAAAATGCTGTTAAAAAAATAAAAAATCTTTTAAAAAAAGATGAAGTTGCACTGCTTTCTCCAGCTTGTGCAAGTTTAGACCAATTTAGTTCTTATAAAGAAAGAGGAGAAAAATTTAAAAAATTTGTATTAAGTCAAATTTAATATTTTTTTTCATATAATTTCAATCCACATTCAAGGCCAGGTAGCTCAGTCGGTAGAGCAAGGGACTGAAAATCCCTGTGTCGGCGGTTCGATTCCGCCCCTGGCCACCACTCTCAAAACCCCAGAAAAAACAAAACTCCAAAGAATTTTAAAAAGATTTAAGTTTAATATTTTTTACCTATTATTCCTACACATATATTTTAGACCACTTCATATAAGTTTTATATAAAAATCCATATATAAATATTTATCAAAAATTTGATTTTTTTACAGATTAATAATTTTTAAATTTTATCCGATAATAATATTAATGGATTTGTGATAGAATTCGTTTTTATGTGAATAAATATTTTTAAAAAATAAAGGAACAGCAATGGAAAAAAAGAGCTGTACAATAACCCAAAAATTAAAAAGTGGAGAAAAATTTACAAAAGAAGATGTAAAAACTATAATGAATATTGTTAGACAAGAGATGAATTTTATGATACGAAATAATATTTTAATAACTCCAAATAATTATGAAAGATGGTTTTATGTGTTTTGCTATATCGTAGAATCAAAACAAGAGCTAAATGATTTAGAGATTCTTGGTCTATTTAAAGAGATTTATGATGAGCCGTATGATGAAGTAAAAGAAAAAAGAGAAGAAAAAGAGGCTGTAGCTCCTAAAGGCTTTGTAAAAAAACTTAATAAAATTGCAGAGGCTATCGATAAAAAGCTTCTTGAAATTATAAACAGTATTGATAAACATAATGATAATATAGAATCTCATACAGAATCTATTATAGAAAATTCATCTGAAATTGATCATGAAAAAATTATGGAATCTGTTAATAAAATTATTCAAGAATTAAATGATTTAAAAGAGGAAAACAGATCATTGACTCAAGAGCTAAAAAGATATCATAATGATGTAATTTTACTTCAAGAAGAGCTAAAAATTGCAAAAACAGAAGCTGAAATTGATTTTCTAACTGGGCTTGTTAATAGAAGAAGATTTGAAAGAGCTCTGCTTGAATTATTAAATGATCTTCAAACAAAAGATTATCCATTTTCTTTGTTGTTATTAGATATTGATGATTTTAAACTCATAAACGATACATACGGTCACCCTGTTGGAGATACAGTTTTACAAGAAATAGCTACTATTTTAAAAACTTTTTTAAGAGCAAATGCTATTCCTTCAAGAATTGGTGGAGAAGAGTTTGCAGTGATTTTGCCAGGATCTGAACTTGAAGAAGCCGAACACATTGCTCAAAGATTAAGAAGAGCTATAGAAAATAGAACTTTTGATCATAGTAATTTAAAAGTTACTGCAAGCTTTGGAGTTACACAAGCCAAAAAAACAGATACTTTAGAATCTATTTTTGATAGAGTAGATAAAGCTTTATATGATGCTAAAAAAATGGGCAAAAACTGCGTAGTGGCTATTGATTAGACTTCTTAGGGCTTTTGCCCTCTTTCTTAAAAAATCTTAAGTTTATGATAAAATTATAAAAAATTTTTATCAAAGGTTAATAATTTATGAAAAAAAAGCTATTTGTTGTCTCACTTGGATGCACTAAAAATCTTGTTGATACAGAAGTAATGCTTGCAAAACTTAAAGATTATGAAGTTTGCTCAAATGTAAAAGATTCTGATGTTATTATAGTAAATACATGCGGATTTATAAATGCTGCAAAAGAAGAAAGCCTGCAAACAATTTTTGAACTTCATAATCAAAGAAAAAAAGACTCTATTTTAGTAATGGCAGGATGTTTAAGTGAAAGATACAAAGAGGAGCTTCAAAAAGAGTTAAAAGAGGTTGATATTTTCACAGGAGTTGGAGACTATAGCAAAATAGATAAATTAATAAAAGAGAAAAAAAATAGTTTCAGCCAAAAACCATATCTTATAAAAGATGAAGAAAGAATTATTACAGGTTCAAATTTTCATGCATATATAAAATTAAGTGAAGGATGCAATCAAACATGTAGTTTTTGTGCTATACCATCTTTCAAAGGAAAACTGCAATCAAGAGAAATTGTTCAAATCTATAATGAGATAAAAAGATTAAAAGAGAAAGGTTTTAACGATTTTACATTTGTTTCACAAGATAGCAGCTCATATTTGAGAGATTTTAAAATCCAAAATGGTCTTATTAAACTTGTTGAAAAAGTTGAAGAGATTGAAGATATAAATGCAAGGATATTATATCTTTATCCATCAACAACTACACCAGAACTTATAGAAAAAATAGCTAACTCAAAAACAGTATATAACTATTTTGAGATGCCTATACAGCATATCAGTGATAAAATGTTAAAAATTATGAAAAGAGGCGCTGGTAAAAAAAGAACGCTAGATCTTCTTGAAAAAATGAGAAAAGTTGAAAATTCATTTTTAAGAACATCTATAATAGTTGGTCATCCAGGAGAAACAGATGAAGATTTTAATGAACTTTGTAAATTTTTAGAAGAGTTTGATTTTGATAGGATAAATGTATTTGCATATTCAGATGAAGAGGGAACAAAAGCATATGAAATGAAAGAGAAAATACCAAAAGATATAATTGAAGAAAGACTCTCTATCATCCAAGAAATTATTGATAAAAAGGTTGAAAAAAGTTTAAAAAAAGATTTAAATAGAGAAATTGAAGTGATTTTAGAAGGAACAAGTGGGGAAAGTGAGCTTTTATTAAGTGCAAGAAAAACTAATTGGGCCCCAGAAGTTGATGGAGAAATTTTAATTAATGAGAGCGAAATAAAAGATTTAAAAGTTGGAAATAGATATAAAGTTTTAATAAATGATATTGTTGATAATAAATTAATAGGTAAAATTATCGCTAATGGATAAAGAGTTTTTAGAAAAAGATATCATAAATATTTTAAAAAATAGAAAAAATCTTTTAGCATTTTCGGCAGGAGTTGACTCTACTGCTCTTTTTTTTCTACTGCAGGAAAAAGGTATTGAATTTGATATAGCAATAGTAGATTATCAATTAAGAAAAGAGTCAAAACTTGAAGTTGAATATGCAAAAGATTTAGCAGAAAAATTTAATAAAAAAATATTCATAAAAACAGCTCCAATAACTCCTCCTTCTATTGAAAAAAAAGCAAGAGATATAAGATATCAATTTTTCAAAGAGATAATAGATAAATACTCATATGAAAATCTTTTAACTGCTCATCAGTTAAATGATCAGCTTGAGTGGTTATTGATGCAACTTACAAAAGGTGCTGGACTTGTGGAAATACTTGGAATGGAAAAAATTGTAAGATTTGAAAATTATAGCCTTATCCGCCCTTTACTTTATATATCAAAAGAGGAGTTAAAGAATTATCTTGATAATAAAAAAATAAAATATTTTATAGATGTTTCAAATGAAGATATAAACATTACAAGAAACTATTTTAGAAAAGAGTTTTCAGATAAACTCATAAAAAAATATAAAGAGGGGATAAAAAAAAGTTTTTTATATCTTCATCAAGATAAAGAGATTTTAGTTAAAGATCTTAAATTTGTAAAAATTGATAATCTTTTTATTGCAAAAAATCAAAATAGTGATATTAAAAATATTAGAATTATTGATAAAATATTAAAAAAACTTGGATATATTCTCTCAAAAAATCAAAAAGATGAGATATTAAAACAAAAAAATATAGTTATTGGCTCGAAATTTTCTATCTCTTTAAATGATAAATTTATATTTATCTCTCCTTTTATAAAAACAAAAATGGAAAAAGAGTTTAGAGAAAAATGTAGAGTTTTAAAAATCCCTCCAAATATAAGAGGATATATCTATAAAGAAAAAATTGATCTAAAAACTATTCAAGAAAATATACAACAGCTGTAAATTTTAGATCTATTAAATGATCATTTTTTTCAAAAATAATTGGATATTCAAATTTTATTGGCATAGAGTTTTCATTTATATATTTTATGAGATCATACAATTTTTTAGGTGTATCAATTTTCATATCAACTATATATGATTTTTCTATTAAATCTTCTTTGCTTTTTGTATAAAGCTTTTCAATAACAACACTTTTTGCATATAAAGAAAAAAGATTTTCAAGGTCTATTTTGTCAAGATTTTCATGCATATACCTTAGATATTTATTATAGCCTCTCATAGAAGCATAAATGTCATCAAGATTTTCTTTTATATTTTGCAAATTTTTAATCTCTTGTTTTAAATTTTCAATATTTTCTTGATTTTGTGTATTTTTTTTAATATCTGGAATTATCAAAAAAGTACCTATAAAATAAAAAAGAAACAGAATTGCAATGATTATAGATAAAAATTTTATTTTTTGTTTTGAACTCATTTTTTATGCCTAATTAACTCTTGATTTTTTTGAAATAAAAATATATCCATTTTCTATCTTTTTATATTTAACCTCTCTTTTTTGATAAAAATTTTTTAAAGCTTTATTTATAAACTCTTCAAAATATCTCTTTTTTGGAGTAAATCCCATTAATATTAAAGAATTTTTTGTAAACTCTGCTTTAGTTAAAACTATTTCATCTGGTACTAAATCAAAAATATTTTTTATATTCGAAACAATTAGAGTGTTTTTACTTTTAATCTCTTGTGCAAAGGGAATTATCTCTTTTAACTCTTTTGTTTCACTTCTTAACTCTTCAATTTTATCTTGTAAATCAATTTTTTCATTTTGAAGATTTATCATTTTCTCTTCTAAAACACTATTTTGAAATCTTATATAAATATCAGCCAAAATCATAATGGAAAATATTACAGCTGCTGCAATAGTAAGCCATTTAGGAAATATAAACTCTTTTTTCTTTTTCTCTTTTTTATAAAACCAACCTAAATACTTTTCATTTTTACAAATCTCATCTAAAAGTTTATCGATCTCTATTTTTTCATGATCTATCTCTAAAAGAATATTTTCATATAATTTTTCTAAAATATTCTCATCAATAAAATCAGCATCATAAATCTTAATATCTTCTATAAAATAGCAGCACTCATTTTCATAAAACTCTTTAATACTATCAATTACAAACTGATCAAAAGCAAAATTTTCATCTTTTTTAATATGTTTTCCAAAAATTAAAGAGTTCTCTTTAAAAATTGTAAAAGTTATAAAATCTTTTTGATTAAAAATATAAAGAGCTTTATCATTTTTTTCTTTTAGATAAAAATGGTATAAAATAAGAAAAGGAGAAACAAGATAATATTTTGTAAATTTTTCTAAATCTTTTTTTAAAAAAGCTATTTTAAATTTTGATGATATATCAATATAGAAGTAATTTTGGTCTAATTTAATCTCTTTTTCATTACAAATTGCAATCTGTTTATAATCATTTGCAAGTTCGCAACTTTTTTTTATA
Organism: Nitrosophilus kaiyonis; assembly: GCF_027943725.1. NCBI lineage: Bacteria > Pseudomonadati > Campylobacterota > Epsilonproteobacteria > Nautiliales > Nitratiruptoraceae > Nitrosophilus > Nitrosophilus kaiyonis. The sequence goes on from NZ_AP025696.1 coordinate 346,440, forward strand.
TCATCATATTCTGCCACTTAGAACCTTTTAAAAAAGATACTAATATTGTATCATTTGTGTCTTTATAAAATTCTTTGCACTCTCTTTATCCATATCTGTTACTTTAAAAGGCTCTTTAGCTATAAATGTAAGTTTAGAGAAGGGCTTTGGTATGATAAATCTATCCCAACTTTTTAATTGCCAAAATTTTGACGCTTTATAATAAAATGGGATAATATATACATCTTGTTTTTGAGAAATTGCTACAATACCATCAGCTATACTAAAAATAGGCCCTCTTGGTCCATCTGGAGTTATTGCTATATCATAACCATCTTTTAATTTTCTAATTGCTTGAAGCAAAACTTTTGCTGCACCTTTTTTAGTTGAGCCTCTAATAGATTCAAAACCAAAACTTTTAATAGTCTTTGCAATTATCTCTCCATCAAAATGCTCACTTATCATTACTGCAATTTTGTGATTTTTTCTAATTTTTTTATATAAATAGGGCTGCATTAAAAGATTCCCATGCCAAAAAGCAACAATAAAAGGCTCATTTGGAATATTTTTTGGAAGTTTATATTCTTTTTTGCATGTCAAATAGATAGCTCTTATCAAAAAAGCACCAATTGGAGGTAGAATAAATGATAAAATTTTTCTTTTTGTCTCTTTTTTCATGCTTTAGTATATTGGTGTATTGGTATATTAGTATATTGGAAAATAACCAATATACCAATAACTATTAACCAATAACCTCTCCTTCTAACGCTAATCTTCCTGTTTTTGTGATTTTCACATCTACAAATTTTCCAAGAAACTCTTCACTTCCCTTTACTTTTACAATCCAGTTATTATCGCTTCTTCCTGCAACATATCCACCAGGTTTTAGCTCTTCAAAATATACCTTATAAACTTTTCCAAGTTCATTTTTACTTATCTCATCTAATATTTCAAAATGTAAATTTTGAAGCCTACTTAGTCTCTTGCTTGCAACTTCATCAGGTACTTGATTTTCATAATCTTTTGCAGGTGTTAAAGGACGAGGTGAGTATTTGAAACTAAAAATCTGCTCAAATTTTACTTTTTTTACAACATCAATTGTATCTTCAAAATCTTCTTCACTCTCACCTGGAAATCCCACAATAATATCTGTTGATATATGAACATCAGGTACCATCTCTCTTAATTTCATAGCTCTATCTAAAAACCACTCTTTTGTATAGCCTCTTTTCATATCTCTTAAAACTTTTGTACTGCCGCTTTGCAAAGGCATATGCATTGATTTACAAATTTTTGGATTTTTTGCAAACTCCTCTAAAAACTCATCATCCATATGCAAAGGATGTGGAGATGTAAATCTTATCCTCTCAACACCATCAACTTCACTAACAAGTCTAAGAAGCTCAGTAAAATTTATCTTTTTATCATATCCAGAAAATCTTCTTCCATAATTATTTACATTTTGACCAAGTAAAAATATCTCTTTTGCTCCACTTTTAGCAGCTTTTTCAACCTCTTGCAAAATAAGTTCAGGAGGAATTGATATCTCTTCACCCCTTGTATTTGGAACTATACAAAAGGTACACTTTTTATCACATCCTATAGATATATTGATAAAAGCTTTATATGGTGAGCTTCTAAAATCACTAAATGCATAAGTACTCTCATCATAATCAATATCAACTTCAACAGCTTTTTCTTTATGGATAACTTCAGTTATTTTTGATACATTTCTTGCACCTAAAACAAAGCTAACATATGGAGCCTTTTTTATTATCTCTTCACCAAGATGACTTGCTGTACATCCGCAAACGCCAATCTTTGCTCCATCTTTTTTTATTTTATTGAAGTATCCAATCTCACTAAATAGCTTATGTACAGGCTTTTCTCTAACTGAACAGGTATTAATAAGGATCAAATCAGCCTCTTTTATGTTATCAGTAAGATTGAAATTCTCTTTGTTTGTAAGTTCTGCAATGATATGCTCACTATCTCTAACATTCATTGCACAACCAAGAGTCTCAATATAGAGCTTTTTTGTCAATATATCATCCTTTATCTTTAGTTAAGTAGTTAAAATGGTTAAAATAGTTGAGTGATATAGAGTGGGGAGTAAGGAGTATGGAGGTATTATCCCTTATCACTTATCCCTTCCCCGCTTCACTCCTTCTAACTTCTCTACTCAACCGCTCAACTACTCAACTTTATTTTAATATATGTACCTCATATAGATAGTCATTGTCATCGAGACCATATTTTACTTCTCTTAAATAAACACTATATCCTTTATTTTCAAAATGCTCTACAAGCTCAACAAGATCTTTATGAGCATTTTCTCTATCAAAATAGAATATTTTATCACCATCTTTTTCAACTTCCTCTTCTATTTTTTCCAAAGATATAGGTTTTGGCTTAATTTTAAGTTCATTTCTTGCAAGTTTTAATTCCATACCTACCCTTTAATTAATTTTTCGTATTATATCAAATATATTTTGTCATTAGACATTTGACATTGGATATTAGTAATAAGGAATTGGTTTTCCTTCAAGCTCAAATTTAACCGAAAATCATCATTCGCTTCGCTCATTTGATTTTCTTTAAGGTAAACCATCTGTTCGTATGCTCAGACACAAAATTCCTTGAATTTCGGCTTCGCATATACTCACAGCTTTCGCTCGGGCACAGACAACAAGCAGTTGTTGTCTTAAAGCTTCGCTTTGCCCTCGCTCACTTACCGCCTTATCCCCTTATCTCCTTACCACCTATCCCACTATATCTCTATTCTACTACTTCTTAAAAAGATCTTCCAAAGTAATTTTTGGTTTTTCTTCTTCACTAATTGCTTCTTCGGTTGTAACTCCAGCAACTCCAGCTTTTTCAACAAGCTCTATCTCATATCCTGTAATCATTGAAGCAAGTCTAATATTTATACCGCTTTTACCTATCGCTTTAGATTTTTGATCTATAGGAAGAGTTACTATTGCTCTGTTTTCTTCAATTTTAACGCTTGTTATAATAGCTGGACTAAGACTTCTAGCAACAAAAATCTCTGGAACAGGAGAATACTCAATACAATCTATACTTTCGCCATTTAACTCTTTGCTCACTGCATTTATTCTAACTCCCTTAACACCAACACAAGCTCCAACTGGATCAATTTGCGGAGATGTTGAAGTTAGAGCAACTTTTGCCCTCTCACCAGGAATCCTAGCTACTTTTTCAACTATTACAAGCCCATCTTTAATCTCTGGAACTTCAAGTCTTAAAAGCTCTTCTAAAAATTTTGGAGTTGTTCTTGATAATTCAAGATATATTCCATGTACTTTATCAATAACAACTTTTCTAAGAATCGCTTTTACAACATCACCTGTTTTAAAAGATTCTCCTTTGATTCTATATCTCATAGGAAGGATGGCTCTAACTTCATCTATTTCAACATAGGTATTTTCTTCACTATCCACTCTTGTAACTGTTCCACTTATAATTTTTCCTACTCTATTTTTATATTTTTGAAAAAGCTTTTGTTCTACAAGCCTTTGGATATGATACTCTATCTCTCTTTGTAAATGCAAAGCTGCAGTCCTTCCAAGTCCTTCAAAATCGATAGGATATCTAAGCTCATCACCGATTTCTACATCTGGGTCTATCTCTTTTGCTTCAGTTAATGTAATATATTTTTCGCTTTCCTCTTTTGCCCTCTCATCATCATCTGCTACTACAGTAACTTTTTGAAAAACATTTGCTTTTTTTGTAGATTTATCAATCTCAACATCAAAATCAAGCTCTTCCCCAAGTACTCTTTTTGCAGTTCTTATAATTGCAGTTTTTATCGCATTTGTTACATCTTCAACATCTAAATTTTTTTCATGCGCAATAGAGTCTATAATATCTAATATCTTTTCCATCTCTTTCCTTAATTATAAATTTTTCTTATTGATTTAAAATCGATTTGGAGCTTTAAGAAGTTATGATATTATATTTAAATTAAACTTAAATTGCAAGTAATAAATTATTAGTTATCATATAAGAATTTAATCAACTAACATTATTTTAATAATTTTTTTTATCTCTTTTATATCTTCAGGTGATAGTTTTATATCCAATTTTTTTATAATTCTTTTAATAGAAATAGTTCTAATTTGATCTAATACTATATAACTATTTTCATCTATTTTTACTCTTGTAGGGTAATCTTTATATTTTGAAGTCATAGGAGCAACTATAACATTACTAAAATTCATCTCATCTGGAGAAATAATAACACAAGGCCGTGTTTTTTTAATTTCAGCTCCAATTGTGGGATCTAAATTTACTAAAATAACTTCATACTGCTTATATCTCATAAATCTTGCCACTCTTGAATATCTAAAGCATCATCTATCAATAACTCTTGAGATTTGGAAAATTTTTCTTCCCAACCCTCTCTTGGATTTTTCTTTATTGGTGTAATGATAAGTTTATCATCCTCTTTTTCAATTATAACTATATCACTATCTACTCTAAACTCTTTAGGAATCCTAATAGCTTGAGAATTTCCACTTTTAAATACTTTAGCTTCGATCATTTTTTCCATTTTTAAATCCTTATCATACAAATGTATATATTTTAGTATATACTAATATTTTATAATTGTCAAATTGATTTTATATTCTGCACTGATTTAATAGAGCGAAGCAATTGCAAATTTTAACGTAAAAAAGCGTTAAAAAAATTGCACTTAACCCGTTTGGGTACTTGTATTTACGATTTTTAGCTTTTTAGAGTTTTAAAAATTTGCTCTTTTGTTGAGTGCATTAGCCACGTTTAAAAAAAGGATTGAGTTTTAATAAAATTAAATCAGCAATAACATTTCCAAGAAGTGTTAAAAAAGCAGTTATTATCAATATTCCCATGATAACTGGATAGTCTCTTGAAAGTGCAGCTTGATAAAATAGAAGCCCCATTCCATTTATAGAAAATATTGATTCAAGTATTACACTGCCACCTATGAGTCCAGGAAGTGATAATCCAAGGATTGTGATAAGTGGTGGAGATAGATTTGGTAAAATAAACTTTTTTATTATAGTTTTTTCATCTGCGCCTCTTGCCTTAGCAAAAAAGATATAATCACTCTTTAATATCTCTAAAGTTAATGATCTTATATACATTGCAAAAGATCCAAAACTAACAAATATTATCACACTCAAAGGCAAAACAAGATGCCAAACCAGATCAAAAAATCTAAACATCCCCTCTTTTGGCTCTATAGAATATAATCCTCCAATTGGAAAAAGCTTTAAATTAACAGCAAAAACTATAATCAAAAGCAAAGCAAGATAAAATGATGGCATTGAAAAGCTTATAAGAGAAAACTGCTTAATTGTTCTATCAAAAAATCTATCTTGATTTATTGCAGCTTTTATGCCAACATAAATAGATAATAAAAATACGATAACCATGGAAGTTAGATTTATACCTAAAGTTATGCCAATTCTATCCATTATCTCTTTTGTTACGCTTTTTCCACTTGCAAAAGATATACCAAAATCAAAATGAAGCATAGCCCATATCCAAGAGATATATTGCTCCCACAAAGGCTTATCAAGACCATAAATTTTTTTAAGATGTTCTAAAGACTCTTTAGTAATATTTGGATTTAACTCACCTGCACTAAAAAAGCTATTTGGAGCTAGATGTATAGCAATAAAAGAGATAATGGAGATAATAAAAAGCATTAAGATGATGTATAAAAGCTTTTTTAGTATTATTTTCCTCAAGCTTTCCCTTTTTGTCATTAGACATTGGACATTGGCAACTTTTTCGTAAATCGTAATTCGTGAATCGTGAAAGGTAATTCAGAATTATTGCTAAGTGCTAAGTTATTACATATCACTAAATCATACCAATTCAAATCTTAACTCTTAAATCTTAGCTCTTAGCTCTAACTCACCTTATTCACCTATTCCACTATGCCCCTATTCCACTTTCTCATTTTCTCGCTCACCTAACTCACCATACTCAATTATATCTATTCCACCCAGCTTTTAACTTTGTTTTTCCATCTATCAAAAAAACCTTCCTCTTTTTTTTCTGATTCTGGTTTTTTTTCAACTTCTTGAAATTGCAAATTTTTTGCTTGACTGATTTTTTTAAGTTTTATCTCTTTCATCTCTTCTATGGAGTTTGTCAAATCATATAGTTTTGTTCCATCTTCACTTAATCTTAGTTTTATTATCTTTCCTCCAAATGAAGCAGGACCTATTTTAAATCTTTTCCCAAGACCTATTCTTATAATTCTCTTTTCTTCATCATATCCAGCAACAGTAAAATCCATATCCTCTTTTTCACCATCTTTGATAAGTGTCATTTTAAAGTTATCTTTGAAAATATACTGTAAACTTCCATCATCTGTTGACCAATGCCCTATTAATGCTTTTGCAAACTCTGGAAGAGCACTTTTTTGAGGTTTTACAAATTCTGTGTTTCCACCCTCAACTCCAATTTGCTCACTTTGAACAGCAGGTTTTAGAGTTTTTAACTGTCCAGTTACCTCTACCCAAGTGCCATCTTTTTTAAGAGCAATAGTTTTTCCACCCATTTTAGCCAAAGTTACATCTTCCCAAGTTCCATCAGGCTTTATAAGAGCTGTTTTTCCATTTGGTAGTACAACAATTTCTGCCGCCATTAATAGTGCAGCCAATCCAATAGACAATACAACTTTTCTTAACATGAAAATCCTTTTATAAGTTATGTATTTGTAATTTTTGAAAAAATAATTAAAAAAGATTTTACCAAATATAATATAAAGAGATTGTTAAGAAGTAAAAAATGTAGAATAAATTGAATTTAAAATGATTTTGTAGTGATGTTGAAAGATTTAAAAGAATATACTATATAAAATTGAGTGGGGAAAACCCACTCAACAAATATTTTAAGAAATTGCAAAATTAGAATCTATATCTTGCAACAACTCTGAATACATTATCATCTTTACTATCTTTTTGACCTTTTATAATTGCATCTTTATCATAGTCTTGCATAACATATTTAACTTGAAGATCAATTCCAGAAACTTTTGTAGAAGCTATCAAATCAAGCTCATTGAAATCGTTTCCTTTTCCATTATAATCTTTATTTAGATTCTTTTTGCCAGCATCTGTCATTGAATATGCAGCTGTTAAATTAACTCCATAAAATTTTGGAGTTTTAACTTTTATTTGCCAAGTATCTGCATCTTGTCTAATTGCATTTTGATTTAGAGTTTGTTGTACAAATAGTTTTGTTTTAACTCCACCTGCATTAAACATAGAAATATAACCATCATTTACACTGTCATAAGCAACAGACAATCCCCAATCTTGAATATTTGTAGCAATTTTTGCGCCCCAAGCATTTGTTTTGTCATCATAGCCTCCAGCATCTGCTGCATCTTTTAATTCATCATTAGTTATATCTATAATAGCACCTTGTAAAGCTACAGTTAAAGGAAAATCTCCTGCATTAAGTTTATAACTTAAATCTGCCCAATATGCATTTGCATCGCCTGTTACATTATAAGCCCAAACATTAAGATTTAAATTTTCTATACTATTATTAACAACCCCTAATGCATACACTGAAGCATCATCATGAAAAGTACTCATATCTTCATTAAATGACATAAATACATCCATCGGAGCACCAGGAGCATTATAATTTGCTTTATTTACCATTGCAAGTACTACAGTTGTATCTGGAAGGTCTTTATTTACTAAAACTGCTGCTTCGTAGCTGTTTTTGAAAACATTCCATGTTTCACTAAATGCAAATGGAGTGTTTAGATATTGTCTACCAAGTTTTAATGTAGTATTTCCAAAAGTTTTAGCTACATAAGCTTCTGGAATCCAAAATCCATCTAAATCATCATTAGTATCAGTAGCTCTTTGCATTACACCACTTACAAGGTTGCCTTCAAGTCCTAAAGTTCCTATAATATTTACAGTAACTCCTGCTTGAAAATCATTTCCAAGATCTGCTTTTGAAGCTATTTGTAAACCAACATTTCCTTGTGACACTTCTTTGTTAAACATATCTGGTGCGTCTTTATAATCATAATCATGTGTTTGATAATAAAGTACCGCTTGTCCTCCAAACTGAACATCCACATCCGCCATAGCTGCACTAGTAAATCCTAACGCCATAATTGCCGCTAAACTTAGTTTAGTCAACTTCATTCTTACTCCTTTTAATTGATAAGTTTCCATTTTTTTGGGATAACAACGAGAATTATAACATTTAATTCTTAAAAATATTTTATAAATAGTTAATTTTTTTATGATTTTTTTAACAAAAACAAATATTTGTAGCAAAAATAAATATAAGTCGATAGTCATTAGTCATTAGTTATTAGTCATTGGGAATTAGGAATTAGGTATTAGTATGTTACTACAGACTATAAACTAAAAACTCCTAACTTACCTAATCCTTATCCCATAACCTTTCAGTATTCTACCTTCAACCTTATTGGACATTGGACATTAATATTAAGAGTTAAGCTAAAAGCTAAACATTATCACTTAGCTATACTAAATCCTATTTACTTAACTCTTAAATCTTAGCTCTTACTTATCTACTCAACTTCCTCTATTTATCCTATCCCAAACCATAACGGTTTTACCTTCTATCTCTTCAACCTCTGCAAGTCCCATGATATTATATCCTGCATCAACATGATGAACTTCGCCTGTTACACCACTTGCAAGGTCGCTTAAAAGATACATTCCGCTATTTCCCACCTCATCAATAGTGACATTTCTTCTAAGAGGAGAGTTTGCTTCATTCCATTTTAAAATCATTCTAAAATCACCTATACCACTTGCTGCCAAAGTTTTTATCGGGCCTGCGCTAATTGCATTTACTCTTATATTTTGTGGACCAAGATCAGCAGCAAGATATCTAACACTTGCTTCAAGAGCCGCTTTAGCAACCCCCATAACATTATAGTGAGGGATATATTTTTCTGCTCCATAATAGCTTAAAGTCAAAATTGATCCACCCTCATTCATAAGTGGTAAAAGAGCTCTTGTTAGATCAATAAGACTAAATACAGAAATCTCCATAGCAATATTAAAAGCCTCTTTAGAAGTGTTTACAAATCTTCCATCAAGTGCTTCTTTTGGAGCATAAGCAACAGAATGAACTATAAAATCAATATTTCCAAAATCTTTTTCAAGTGAGTCTTTTAAAGCCTCAAGCTCTTCTGGCTTACTTACATCGAGAGGATACACCTTATCGCTTCCAAGCTCTTTTGCAATTGGCTCTACTCTTTTTTTAAGTGCATCATTTAGATATGTAAAAGCAAGCTCTGCACCTTGAGCTCTACAAGCTTTTGCTATACCGTAAGCAATCGATTTGTTGTTTGCAACTCCAACTATAAGTCCTTTTTTGCCTTGCATAATCATAAAAACTCCTTTTAAGTGTTAAGTATTAAGCATTAAGAGCTAAGATAATTTTTTAAGCCACTTAACATTTTTAATATTTCATTAATTTCTTTAATCCATTTAAAACCTATATTTTTATCAATATATCCTATTTCTATTCATATATAAATTTGTGTAATTAATTCAGCTGAAGAACCTTTTGAAATATCAATAAATCTTTTTCTTTCTTTTAATGATTCTTTTTCCATTCCTTCAGCAATATTACTTGCTATAGATAGAGAACTTTTTGTTATTTGATTTTTAAATCCAAAATCATCTATATTTTTAAATTTTTCATAAATTTCAACACATAATCTACAGCTTCTTTTCCATACATCTAAATTTTCACATTTCATCAAATCACCTAACTTAAATCTTAATTCTTAGTACTTAAATCTACCATTTCACAAAAACTATCAACATTCCAGCTGGCAGTTCCTATCAATGCTCCGTCGCAGTTAGATATAGAGATAATCTCTTTTATATTTGATGGTTTTACACTACCGCCGTATAAAAGTGGGGCTTTTGTTTTTGATCTTAGAAATTCTAAAACCTCTTTGATATCTTCATATTTAGCGCTTTTTCCAGTACCTATAGCCCATACAGGCTCATATGCAATAATTAAATTTTCATAATCTAAATCTATCCCTTCAAGTTGCATATCAAGATAAGAAAATATTAGCTCTTTTGAGCTTTCTCTAACTTCTATTGTCTCGCCTATACAATAAAAAATAGTAAAATTATTCTCTTTAAAAAATTGAAACTTTTTTGCAATAAACTCTTGATTTTCGCCCAAAATATGTCTTCTTTCACTATGACCTATAATAATAGTTTTTATATTAAACTCATTTAACTGCTCTAATCCAATCTCTCCAGTAAACGAGCCTTTTTCAGCTGGATAAGCATTTTGAACTCCAATAGTAGCTTTTGATTTATAGTTATCTAAAGCTGTAAATGGAGGAAAGATAAAAATATCAGTATCTGGATTTTTTGAATTTAAAAAATTATTTAATCTTTCAATATATTCTTTTGTTGATTTTCTTGTGTGATTAGTTTTAAAATTTGCTGCAAGTATCATCTTAATCTCCATTTTCTACTATCAAAGCAGCGACACCTGGAAGTGTTTTGCCTTCAATTAACTCTAAGCTTGCTCCGCCGCCAGTTGAGATAAATGTCATCTCTTCATCGTCACCTGCTCTTTGGACTAAATCGGCAGTATCTCCCCCACCAATAACTTTTGTAGCATAGCTTTGAGCTATAAAATGAGAAAGTTGAAAACTTCCTCTTGCAAACTTATCCATCTCATAAACACCCATAGGCCCGTTCCAAAGAATAGTTTGTGCATCATTTAATGCTTCTCTAAATAGTCTAACAGTTGCTGGACCAATATCAAGCCCCATCCATCCTTTTGGTATCTCTTTGTAAGTGACATATTTTATAGGAGTATCTTCACTAAAAGTTTGAGATACAACAAAATCAACTGGAAGATATAGCTTTACTCCAAGTTTTTTTGCTTCATCAATGATATTTAATGCATCTTGAATTAAATCATCTTCTACTATAGAGTTTCCTACCTCTTCTCCAAGAGCTTTTAAAAATGTAAAAGCCATACCGCCGCCGATAAGCATTTTATCAACTTTTGGCAAAAGATTTATTAGAGCTTTTAGTTTACTTGAAACTTTACTTCCTCCAACAACTGCAACAAAAGGTCTTGTAGGTCTTTTTAATAGATGATGAAAAAATTGTATCTCTTTTAATAACAAAAATCCTGCTCCTTTATGATCTTGGTCATAATAGTGAGTAATCGCTTCTACAGAAGCGTGTGCTCTGTGGCTTACTCCAAATGCATCATTGATATAAAATTCTCCAAATTTACTTAGCTCTTTTGCAAATTCTGGATCATTTTTTGTTTCACCCTTTTCAAATCTTAAATTTTCCAAAAGCAAAATTTCACCATTTTTTAAATTTTCATATTTTTTCTTTGCATCTTCACCAATTACATCTTTTGCCATGATGATATCTTGTTTTAAAAGAGTATGGAGCCTTTTAGCTACTGGTTTTAATGAATATTTTTCATCATATCCTTTTGGTCTTCCAAGATGACTTGCCAAAACAATTTTACAGTCGTGATCTAGGCAGTATCTTATAGTTTGAAGTGCAGATCTAATTCTTCTATCGTCAGTTATATTTCCAAATTCATCCATAGGAACATTAAAATCACATCTAATAAATACTGAACTGCCTGATAATTCTAACTCTTTTATAGATTTAATATGCACTGAACCTCCTTTTTAGAATTAAGTGTTAAGAGTAAAGATTTAAGATATTTAAGATATTTGATTATCACTCTTATTACTTACTACTTAACACTTAACTCTTAATACTAATATATTTAGCCATATCTACAAGTCTATTTGCATATCCCCATTCATTATCATACCAACTCATAATTTTTACAAAATTTCCATCAATAATTTGTGTAAGATCTAAAGCAACTATACAGCTATGAGAATCATTTATAAAATCTTGAGAAACTCTAAATTCCTCATCTATACCTAAAATACCTTTTAACTCATTTTGAGAGTAGTGTAAAAAAAGTTCATTTATCTCATCTTTTGTAGTTTTTTTAGATAAAACCACATCAAAATCAAGCAAAGACACATCAGCTACTGGAACTCTAACGCTTCTGCCATCAAGTTTGCCTCTTAAATTTGGTAAAACTTTGTCTATTGCCTTTGCAGCTCCTGTTGTAGTTGGTATAAGATTTATAGCTGCTGCTCTGCTTCTTCTTAAATCCTTTCTGTGTGAATTATCTAACAGATTTTGATCATAAGTATAGCTATGAACAGTTGTTATAAATCCTTTTTCTATTCCAAAATGTTTATCAAGAATTTTTGCTATTGGAGCTAGACAGTTAGTTGTACAGCTTGCATTTGATATTATATTTTCACCTTTATATTCATTGTGATTTACACCTAAAACATATGTAGGTGTATCATCATTAGCTGGAGCAGATATGATTACTTTTTTGGCATTTTTCTCTAAATGGTGTTTTGTATCTAGTTTTGATAAAAAAAGGCCACTGCATTCAAATACAATATCGGCTTCAAAATGAAGATTTTTTGGATCTTTTTCATTAAAAAATTTTATCTTTTTATCATTTATATATAAATTTTTATCATCAAAATCTACTTTTTCATTAAATTTTGAGTGGACACTATCATAATGCAATAGATATGCTGCATTTTGAACAGGCATAATATCATTTATAGCAATCAGATTTAAAGTATTATCATTTAAAATATTTCTTGCTAATGCTCTTCCTATACGTCCAAAACCATTAATAGCAACATTTATCCCCAATATTCGCCTTTATAAAAATTTTGATTATTTTATCTAAAAAAAGATAAAATTTTGGTAACTATTAATGGTGAGTGAGATGAGTTAGATTTAAGAATTAAGAGTTAAGATTTAAGTAAGCAGAATTTAGTGACAGTGATAGTGATTGTGGATAGTGGTATATAATAACTTAATACTTAACTCTTATTACTTAGCACTAATTCTTAATTACGAATTACGAATTAAGTAGCTAATGACTAATGACTAAATATAAGGAATATAATGAAAATAGCGGTTTTTGGAGGAAGTTTTGATCCTATTCATTTAGGGCATATAAAAATAATCCAAGAGGCTTTAAAAAATTTAGATATTGATAAACTTATAGTAGTGCCAACCTATTTAAATCCATTCAAATCAAAATTTGCAGCTCCTCCAAAACTAAGAGCCAAATGGCTTAAGATTGCTCTTTTTCCTTATAAAAAAGTTGATATATCTTTATTTGAGATAAAAAATCAAAGACCAACATATATGATTGAAACTATAGAGTATCTTAAGAAAAAATATCATCCAACAAAAATATACTTAATAATAGGTGCTGATAATATAAAAGATCTTCATAAATGGCACAATTTTAAAAAACTAAAAAATGAAGTTGAATTTGTAGTTGCAAAAAGATCAAGAATAAAAGTTCCTTCAAAATATAAAGTTTTAAATGTGAATGTTCCCATTAGTGCAACAGAACTTAGAAAGAAACCGATAAAAAAATTTTTACCAAAAATTGTAGCTAATGAAATAATTAGATTTTATGAGCATTGTCATTAGACATTAGACATTGGTCATTTGTCATTAGTAATTGGGAAATAGTATTAAGTGTTAAGTTTTCAACTAAATTGTACTTATTTAGCTCTTAAATCTTAATTCGCTTCGAGCATGGACAACAAATATTTGTTGTCCTAAGACTTTGTTTTACTCTTGCTCTTTTATCTCTTCAAGAAACTCTTCAATATTATATCTTTTTCTATATGCTTCAGTCATTATATGAACTATTATATCACCAAGGTCTATAACAACCCAATCTTCACTGCTTTGAATTTTTAAAAACTGTTCGCCTTCTGGTTTTAACTTCTCTTTTAGAAAATCAAGAAGTGCTAATGTATGTTTATCACCTAAAGATGTGGCAATAACTACAAAATCTACAAAATATCCTTTATCTCTTAGATCAAATATTTGTACATCTTCAGCTTTTTTCTCTTCTAAAAGCTCTTTTATTCTTTGAACTCTTTTTTCAATATTTTTCATTTATCTTCCTACATTCTATATTTTGCTTCTATTCCAAGAAGTCTAAGACCAACTCTAATACTCATAGCAACTACAGCAAAAAGTTTTAAATATTTATCTTTGTTTTGTGTTCCTAAAACTTTATTTGCATTATAAAATCTATGAAATTGAGCAGCAAGAGCTTTTAAATAATCTGTTACTTTTTGCAACTCTCTTTTTTCAAATGCATCTTCTATAACTTCTGGAAGTAGTAAAGAGATAAAAAGTAGATTTTTAGCATCCTCATTTAAATCATAAAGCTTTACATCTAAAATATCTTCTACACTTTTACCAGACTTTTCAAATACAGAATTTATTCTTGCATGTGCATAATTTATATAATATACTGGATTTGATGCATCCTCTTTTTTCAAATCTTCAACATCAAACTCAAGATGAGTATCAGCCTTTTTACTCAAAAATATAAATCTTAAAGCATCAGCACCAATATCTTCAACCACATCACTCATCAATATAAAATTTCCAGCCCTTTTACTCATTTTATAAGGTTCACCACCTTTTAATAAAGACACCATTTGAGATAAAATTATCTCTAATTTATCAGGATCAAATCCTAAAAATTTTATTGCTGCTTTTACTCTTGCAATATATCCGTGATGGTCAGCTCCCCAAATATTTATATAATGATCATATCCTCTTTTAAACTTATCATAATGATAAATAATATCTCCTGCAAGATATGTTGGTCTTCCATCTTCTCTTACAACAACTCTATCTTTTTCATCTCCAAATTGTGTAGATTTGAGCCAAATTTTTCCATCTTTATGATAAAGGGCATCTCTTTTTTCCAAAATTTCCATAACTTTTGGCCACTCATCATAAAGTTTTTTTTCACTAACAAAGTTATCAAATTCAATACCAACATCTTTTAAATCTTTTTTTATTAGCTCCATCATTTTATCTTTAGCCCAATCGGCAAGCTTTGGAATAAAAGCCTCATCTACAAAAATCTCATTCCCAAAAATTTTAGCCGCCTCTTTTGCCAAATCAACTATATATTCTCCTCTATAAAACTCATCAGGCCATTTTACCTCTTCTTTTAATATCTTCTCTTTTCCAGATAAAAAAATAGAGAGTCCCAAAAGATATATCTGATTTCCAGCATCATTTATATAATACTCTTTTGTTATTTTATAACCCAAATGTGAGCCTATTCTAGCTATTGCATCTCCTATAACTGCCCCTCTTGCATGTCCAATATGCAGAGGTCCTGTAGGATTTGCACTTACAAACTCTAATAAAATAGATTCATCTTTTTCATCTTTTCCAAAGTCTTTTTCATTATTTAGAGCCCAAGTTGCATAATCATTTAAAAATTTTTCACTTAATTTAAAATTTATATACCCTTTTACAGCCTCTACACTTTCAAAAATATCCTCTTTTTTAAAGATATCTGCTAATTCATCAGCTATAATCATAGGAGATTTTCTAAGCTCTTTTGCCATAGAAAAAGCAATAGGAGTAGCATAATGACCAAAATTTTTATCTTTTGGTTTTTCTAATACTATTTTTTTTTCAATATGTTTTGAAAGTATTGATAAAACTTTTTTTTTCAAAGTTTATCCTTTATGAGTATTAAGTTATAAGAGCTAAGTGTTAAGTAATAACATCTTAATTCTTAACACTTAACACTTAATTCTAAATTATGCTTCTTTCTTTTGTGAAGTTTGTGAAGTTTCAGAAGTTTGTTCTGTACCTTCTATCTCTTTTTTTGTTTCTGTTTTTGCAGTTGTAGTTTCTTCCTCATCCTCTTTCATAGCTTTTTTAAAGTTTTTGATTCCGCTTCCTAAACCTTTTGCAAGTTCTGGGATTTTCTTTGCACCAAAAAGTAAAACTACAATTGCTAATATAACTAAAAGTTCTGGCATACTTGGCATACCCATAAGTTCTCCTTCAAATTTTGTTCTCAGTTAAAAAGTTAAAATTGTTAAGAATAACTTTTATAAATAACTACCAAACAATTTTAACTATAACTAATCTTATAATATTACATTTTTTAATCTAATAAAAGTATAAAAAATATTAATCAGACCACTCTTTAATAAAACTTTCCAATTCTTTATTTGAATATTTTAATTTAGCTGCTTTTGCTACAGCCAAAATCTCTTTTTTAGCCTCCTCAAATATGTCATTTATCAATAAAAAGTCAAACTCTTTTACTCTTTTTAACTCCTCTTTCGCATTTTCTAATCTTTTTTCAATAACTTCTTTAGAATCTGTCCCTCTTAATTCTAATCTTTTTTTTAATACATTTAAATTTGGAGTTGTTACAAAAACAGATGTTGTAATATCATTAAATTTTTTTCTAATAGATTCATGCCCTTGTACATCAATATCAAAAATAACCAATTTTTCTTTTTCTAAAGCATCAAAAACGGGCTTTAAGGATGTACCATAATAGTGCCCGTGAACATTAGCCCACTCTAAAAAAAGCCCTTTTTTTATATCCTCTTCAAACTCATCTTTTGAAACAAAATAGTAATTGACTCCTTCAATTTCCCCTTCTCTTTTTGGCCTAGTGGTAGTAGAAATACTAAAATATACATTATCTAAATTTTCTAAAATCACTTTTATAAGTGAACTTTTCCCCGCTCCACTTGGACCAGAAACTACTAAAAGACTACCTTTCTTTATCATTTCTTTTTCTTTTTTTTCTTATTGAAGTTTATTTTTATTGTAATTTCCATACCATCTAAAAGTTCTCTAATCGTATATAAATCTAAAGCTCCCATTAAAGCTTTAATCTTCTCTTCACTGCTCATTGGCTCAGGCTTAGACTCTTTTTCATTTTTATAATTATTAAGTTTTTCTAAAATAGCTGGCTCTTTTTGCTCTTCTAATTCCTCTTTTTCTTCTTGAGTCTCTTGCTCTAGATTCGCTTCTTTTGTCAATATCTCTTGAGGTTTTTCCTCTTCTAGAAGTTCTTGTACCTTTTCAAGCTCATTTTTATCTAAAACTCCACTCTCTTCCAATTCATTTTCTGGTATAAAAGGTTCCTCTTCCTCTTCCTCTTCAAACTCAACTATTTTTTCTCTTTCAATGTTTTCTTCTAATTCCAATGGTTCTGGTAAATTTTCTTCTATTTTTTTATCTTCTATTTCCGGAATTTCATTTAAAGAGAGTATATCTGTTGGAGTCTCTTCTTTTTCTTCATAACTTATTTCTTCTTGTTTTTTTTCTTCATGCTCTTTTATATATGCTATTTTAGATTTTAATCCTCTTAATAATTCTATTAAATCTGTTGGTAAAAAAGGTTTTGTCAGAGTAAAATCAAATTCTTCAAACTGTTCATCTTTTGAAGAGGTAATAAGACCTATTTGAGAAAACTTAATATTTTTTCTAATCTCTTTTAAAAAATTCTCATCATACATCTCATCATCTATAAAAACAACATCTACTTCGCCATTTGGAAGATTATAAACATTATCACACTCTTCAACTTCAAACCCGGCTTTTGGAGCACTTAATTTTAACATCCTTGATACTACAGGATTTTTATTTATAAGTAGCAGTTTCATAACGACTCCAATTTATATTTTGCTATATTTTATAATTTTTTTGCTTTAATTATATTAAGGTTCTTATTAAAGGGAGAATAATGAAAAAAATTTTGCTAATTTTTGTTTTGGCAATAACTCTTTTTGGGAAAAATCTATATTTTATGCCTTATGAATCAAAAAAGGCTTTAAATCATCTTTTAAAATCAATTGATCTTGCTAAAAACAAAATAGATATATTAATTTTTAGTTTTACAAATGAAGTAATTGCCAAAAGATTAAAAAATGCTGCAAAAAGGGGAGTAAAAATTAGAATAATTTTTGATGAAAAGACAAATTTAAAAGATAGATATTCTCAAATTGGATATTTGGCAAAATATAAAAATATCTATCTTTACTATATTAAAGGTAAACCATATAAAGATAAAAATAGTTTTGGGAAAATGCATATAAAACTTATGATAATTGATAATAAAAAAATTGTTTTAGGATCAGCTAACTACTCCTATTCAGCCTTTTATAAAAATTATGAAATTTTATATTTTGATGATGATTTAAGATTAGCAAAAAAGAGTGAAATATATTTTGATAGAATTTTAAAAGAAGCAGAGGAGTATTGACATCGGACATTTTGTTCGTGAATCGTGAACCGTAATTCGTGAATCGTAATTTGGATTTTGGAATTTATTACTTGAAACTAATTTATCATTGGACATTAGCTTCTTTACAGCTTGCCCATCTTTAACTTTCTTTCTCTCTCATTTTCTCATTTTCCCACTTTCTCACTTTCTCACTCACCTCACTCACCTAAAACTAATGATCCGTTTTCCAATCTATAAACTCTATTGCATCTTTTTGCAAGTTCTAAGTCATGTGTAACTAAAAAAAGAGCTGCATTTTCCTCTTTTATATATTCAAAAACTTTGTCCATAACTTCATTTGCGGTTTTTTTGTCAAGATTGCCTGTAGGTTCATCAGCAAATATAATTTTTGGTTTTTTTGTCAAAACTCTTGCTATTGATACTCTTTGCTGCTCTCCGCCACTTAGCTCAGTCACTTTTTTGTTTATAACTTTTTCTATTTTAAATTTTTTTATTATCTCTTCATCTATTTTCTCTTTTGCAAGCAAAGAAGCTACCATTATATTTTCATAGGCACTAAAACCTTTAAAAAGATAGTGAGATTGAAAAATTATTCCAATTTTTTCTCTTCTAATTTTTAATACCTCTTTTGGTTTTATAGAATAAATCTCTTTTCCAAATAGATAAACTTCTCCACTATTTGGTTTTAATAGAGTTGATAAAATATGCAAAAGTGTTGATTTTCCGCTTCCACTAACACCAACAACAGCAATTGAGTCATTTTCATTTAAAGTTAAATTAACATTGTTAAAAAGAGGATAATCAAAAGAGTGAGAGATATTTATAGCTTTTAAAAGTTGTGAAGGAGTGAAAGAGTGAAGGTGCGAAGGAAAAGTGTCTATATTTTCTCCACTTCTTTCCTTCACAGCTTCTCACCTTCTCCGCTTTCCAGCTTATTATTTCATTTGAGCAGCAACTTCTGCAGCAAAATCATCTTGTTTTTTCTCAATTCCTTCACCAAGCTCATATCTTACAAATTCAATAATTTTAGCAGTTCCACCTGCTGCTTTTGCAGCCTCATCTAATACTTGTTTAACACTTTTTTTGTCATCTTTAACAAATTTTTGTCCAAGAAGAGTATTTTCCTCTACAAATTTTTTAATTTTTCCAGGAATAATTTTTTCTATAATGTTTGCAGGTTTTCCCTCTTTTTCAAGTTGAGCTCTTGCAATCTCTTTCTCTTTTTCTATAACAGATTCTGGAATTGCACTCTCATCAAGATATTTAGGATTCATTGCTGCTATATGCATAGCTATATCTTTTAAAAGATCTTTTATTGACTCGCAAACCTCTTCTTTATCACATGTTGCAGCCACAATAACCCCAATTTTTCCACCCATATGAACATAACCGTTAACTACACCATTACCTTCAACACAAATTTTGTCAAATCTTCTAACTAAAATATTTTCACCAATTTTAGCAATTTGAGCTTTCATAAACTCTTCAAATTTAACGCCATCAATCTCAGTCTGAAGTAGATCCTCAACTGAGTCAACTTCACTAACATGAATATGCTTTGTTGCTTTTTTTACTAACTCTTTAAAATTATCATTTTGCGCAACAAAGTCAGTTTCAGAGTTTATTTCACTTATAGTAGCACATTTGTAATCTGGGCTAATCTCTACAGTTATTGCACCTTCACTTGCAACTCTATCAGCTTTTTTAGCAGCTTTAGCCATACCTTTTTTTCTTAATATTTCAACAGCTTTATCAAAATCACCTTCTGCTTCAATAAGTGCCTTTTTACAATCCATCATTCCAGCACCAGTAGCTACTCTTAGCTTTTTAACATCTGCAGCACTAATATTCATTATTCTTCCTCCTCTTTTGCAGCCTCTTCTTTAGCTTCTTCTTTTACCTCTTCAATCTCTTCTTGTGTAACCTCTTCTTTTTCCTCAGCTTCTTCTTCAGCCATTTCTTGCTCTCTTAACTCTTTTCCTTCTATAATAGCTTCAGCCATCTCTTTACAGAAAAGTTGTATACTTCTAATAGCATCATCATTTCCAGGAATTGGATAATCTATAACATCTGGGTCACAATTTGTATCAAGTGGCGCAACAACAGGAATTCCTAATTTATTTGCTTCTTGTACAGCGATATGCTCTCTTACAGCATCAATAACAAAAAGCATATCAGGCAATCTTTTCATATCTCTAATACCGCCAAGAAAATTTTCAAGTTTTTCTTTTCTTCTTCTAAGCATCAAAGCTTCTTTTTTTGTTAAAAGGTCCATTTGACCACTTTTTTCCATCTCTTCAATTACTTCAAGTTTTCTAATAGATTTTTTAATAGTATTAAAGTTTGTTAATGTTCCACCAAGCCATCTTGAATTTACATATGGCATACCACATTTTTTTGCATACTCTTCGATAGCATTTTGAGCCTGTTTTTTTGTTCCTACAAAAAGAATAGTTTGTCCCTCTTTTGCAGCATCTCTTACAATATTGTAAGTGTATCTGAAAAATCTAAGAGTCTTTTGTAGGTCGATAATATGGATATTTTTTCTTACACCAAAGATATAAGGTTTCATCTTTGGATTCCATCTTCTTGTTTGGTGTCCAAAGTGTACACCACACTCCAATAAGTCCTTCATAGTTACCATGTTTACTCCTTGATAAATTTAGGTTTTGCCTCCGCAGTCATCAACGGCCATTGCCGCAACCCTTCAAGGATTACTGCGTGTGTAATAAAAGGCTCGCAGATTTTACTAAAATATAGCTTAATTTTAGCTTTTTTTAATATTTAGGAAATAGGTTTGCTTTTTTCAATCTTTTTTCAACTGGTGGATAAAGTATTACACTTTCATATTCTAAATATCTGCTATTTGAAATTTTTTCAACTCTTCTTTTAAGTTTTTCTATATCTTTTTTCTCTGAAAAGCTCACCATAATTGAAGGATGAAAAGAGATATTATATTTAGATAGATTTTCTAAAGCTTTTAACTGATAATAAAAAATATCCTCTTTAGCTCCTGTAATTTTCGAAAAATCTTTTGATGTTGCAGCTTTTATGCTTACTCTTACATGTAGATTATCAAAAGAGGATAAAGATTTTGCATATTTTTCATCATACCCTATCAAAATTCCATTTGTTTCTAATATAAAAAGAAAATCTTTTGGAATCAATTCTAAAACTTTTATAAGATGCTCTTTACATATGGTAGGTTCATTTCCACTTATTCTTAATTTATTAATTCCATGTCTATTTGCAATTTTTAAAAGTTTATCAACTACCTCATCGGGAGAATAAAATCTCCCATATTTTTTAGGATTTGTTATCTCTTTCCAAGCCCAACAAAAAAGACATCTTAAATCACAACCAACACAATCTGCTGTTGCAATACCACCATAAAATTTTGCAGCTCTAAATCTATAATATTTTCTTCCTAAATTTTTACAAACAATATTTTTAGTCTCATTAGCAAGTTTTATAGCATCAAACATTAAGATTGTAACTCTTTTAATTTCTCTTTAACTTTTTCAACATGCCCTTTTACTCTAACTTTTGGCCAAATAAAAGCAATATTTCCATCAGGATCAATCAAAAAAGTAGATCTTATAACACCTTCATACTCTTTGCCATACATCTTTTTTATTCCCCATGCGCCATAAGCTTTAAGTACTTCTCGATTTTCATCACATAAAAGAGTAATTTTTAGATTTTTCTTTTCTATAAATTTTCTGTGGCTTTCACAACTATCTGGACTAACTCCTAAAATCACAGCATCAAGTTTTTCAAACTCTTCTAATTCACTTGTAAAATCGCAAGCTTCAGTTGTACATCCAGGAGTATTATCTTTTGGATAAAAATATAAAACAACCCATTTACCTTTTAAATCTTTCAAACATATCTCAACTTCATCTTGATTTTTTAAACAAAACTCAGGCGCTTTTTTACCTATCTCTAACATGGTTCTCCTTTTTAATTTTGACATTAGATATTAAAACTTAGTGTTAAGTATTAAGAGTTAAGTGCTAAGTTTTTAAATTATCACTAAACTTTAAACCTAAACTCTTAGCTCTTAAATCTTAATTCTAACTCACCATACTCACCTTACTTCTACAAACTTTGCCTCACTATATAGCTCTTTTATCTTTTTTGCAAAAATTCCCATTCCTTTTTCATTGCACAAATTATAATCTTTATCATAAATTTTTGCACTTTTTAATGCACAGCTTGGGGATTTTGATTTAAAATAAAAGATATCAACTTCTGAAAAAGAGTTATAAAATCTTTGTGCCTCATTTTCCAATAGTTTTGTAAAATCCCTTTTGCTATCACTTCCTATTGCTAAAATTTCATTTTCTATCAAAAAAAGATCTATTGTCTCTCTCGGTGAACCAAGAATATTTACTTCAGGACAAAAAGGAACAACTTCATAACATTTTAATTTATGCAATAAATCTTCATTTCGTTTATTTTTACCATCATATCTACAATTTAATCCAAGCAAACATGCACTTACCGCAACCATTAGCAAATAACCACAGATTTAATCTCAGTAAACTCTTCTATTGCAAATTTTGGTCCCTCTCTTCCAATACCAGATAGTTTCACGCCACCATAAGGCTGAATATCAAATCTTAATGTTGGAATATCATTTATCACTACTCCACCAGCCTCTGCATCATCTATAAATCTTTTTGTAATATTTAAATCATTTGTAAAAATAGAAAATTGTAGTCCATAAGGCGAATCATTCATCATTTTTATAGCTTCATCATAACTTTTAACTTTTACAAGACTAACAATTGGTGCAAATACCTCTTCACAAACAATTTTCATATCAGGCGTAACATCTGCCAATATAGCTGGATAGAAATATCTCCCTTCTCTTTTTGGTGGAAGTATAGCTCTTGCACCAGCTTTTATAGCACTTTCTACCCAATTTTGAGCTCTAATGGCAGCTTCTTCATTAATAAGAGGTCCCATAAAGGTATCTGGTTCATAAGGGTCTCCAACTTTTAATCTATGAGTATCTTCTGCAAGTTTTTTTGCAAACTCTTCATAAACATCTTCATGAACATATATTCTTTGCAAACTTATACATACTTGACCACTATTTACAAAAGCTCCAACTGAGCATCTACTTGCAGCCATATCTAAGTCTGCACTTTTATCTATAAAAGTTGCTGCATTTCCACCAAGTTCTAAACTAACTTTTTTAATTCCAGCATTTTTCATTATAATTTTTCCAACAGCAACACTTCCGGTAAAACTTATTTTTCTTGGTATATCACTGCTAACAAGAGCATTTCCAACTTCTGCATCTCCATACACTACACTTAACATATCAGGAATGGCATATTCACTTTCAATAAAAGTTTTTGCAAGCAGATATCCGGTATATGGAGCCTCAGGTGTTGGCTTAAATACAACACTATTTCCAGCAACAAGAGCAGGGCCTAATTTATGAGCTGCAAGGTTTAGTGGAAAATTAAATGGAGTTATTGCAACTACAACACCTAATGGGACTCTTTTATAAAAAGCTTGAGTCTTTTTCCCACTTAATGTTGCATCTGTATTAATTGTTTCACCAACTAAACCTATTGCAGCTTGAGCACTTAATTCTAAAGTCTCTATACATCTATCAACTTCTACTCTACTAAAACTTATGGGTTTTCCTACCTCTTTTGTAATTGATAGAGCAAACTCTTCTTTGTTTTCTTTTATCTTTTTAGCTACATCTTTAATCCACTCAACTCTTCTTGAGAGTGGAAACTCTTTAGATTTTTCAAATGCTTCTTTTGCAATTTTTAAGGCTTTTTTTGCATCATCTGCATTACATATTGGAAATATAGATACAACTTTATCATTGAATGGACTTTTTATCTCACCAATTTTTTCTTTTATTGCTGGAGTTGAGCCAAAATAGAGTCTTGCTTCATTCATTCTTTATCCTTCTAAATTAAAATTTAAATAGTTTCTTAATCCTAAATTCTTAATACTTAACTCTATATTATAATTTAAACTATATTTTGATAGACTTAAGGCATTTTTAAAAAGATAAAATTTTATGGAGCAATATATGGAAAAAGCTAAATATATTTGGATGGATGGAGAGTTTGTTGATTGGGATAATGCAAAAGTTCATATATTAACTCATACTCTTCATTATGGCAATGGAGTATTTGAAGGAACAAGAGCATATAAAACAGATAAAGGTTTAGCAATTTTTAGATTAAGAGACCATACAAAAAGGCTTTTAAACTCAGCAAAAATTACTGTTATTAAAACTCCTTATTCACTTGAAGAGTTAGAAGAAGCACAAATTGAACTTTTAAGAAAAAATGATTTTAAATCAAATGTTTATATAAGACCTTTAATCTATCTTGGTTACGGAATAATGGGACTTTATCATGTAAATGCTCCTGTAAATGTAGCAATCGCTGCTTGGGAGTGGGGAAGTTATCTTGGTGATGAAGGTTTGGAAAATGGTATTAGAGTAAAAATAAGCTCATTTACAAGAAATTCTGTAAAATCAACTATGGGAAAAGCAAAGGCTGTTGCAAACTATCTAAATTCACAGATGGCAAAATATGAAGCAATTGAGGCTGGATATGAAGAAGCCTTGCTTCTTGATGAAGAGGGTTTTATTGCAGAGGGAAGTGGAGAGTGCTTTTTTATAGTAAGAGATGGAGTTTTAATAACTCCACCAAATGATAACTCTTTAGAGTCTATCACTCAAGATACTGTTTTAAAAATAGCTGAAAAAAAAGGCATAAAAATAGAACGAAGAAGAATAACAAGAGATGAAGTGTATATTTGTGATGAAGCTTTTTTTACAGGGACAGCAGCTGAAGTTACACCTATTAAAGAGGTTGATGGAAGAGTTATAGGAAATGGTAAAAGAGGAGAGATGACAAAAGAGCTTCAAAGTGCCTATTTTGATGTTGTATATGGAAGAGATAAAGATTTTGAACATATGTTAACTTATATTTAGATGAGTAAGTTGAGTATGATAAGTAGAGTGAGTAAGTAAGTTATTTTGTCTTACTCACCTAACTCAACTTACTCATCTTACTCAACCAAACTAAAAAAGGAGAATTATGCCAGCGGATTTGAATGATTTTTTTAAAAAAAGAAAAGATGAAGAAGAGGGCTCTAATATGCCTGAATTTATGAAAGATTTTGGCAAAAAAGCAACATATATATATGTAATTATTGTTTTGGTAATATTATTAATTATTGCAAAACCTTATGAGATTATAAATTCTGGTGAAGTGGGTATAAAAGTTACTGCAGGTAAATATGACCCAATTCCCCTTGAACCAGGAATCCATTTTTATATTCCTGGTATACAAAAAATTATAAAAGTTGATACAAAAGTTAGAATCATTAACTATAAAGCCGAAAAAGAGGCTCCAAGTTTTGGAGCACTAAGAGAAGGCATTATTGAAAAACCAGCTATAGAAGTTTTGGATGCAAGAGGTCTTCCAGTTTCTATAGATATAACAGTCCAATATAAACTTAATCCTCAAGGCGCTCCACAAACCATTGCAACTTGGGGCTTAACTTGGGAAGAAAAAATTATAAATGCAGTTGTTAGGGAAGTGGTTAGAAATGTTGTTGGAAGATATAAAGCTGAAGAGCTACCTATAAAAAGAAATGAGATTGCAAAACTTATAGAGTCTCAAATAAGAGAAAAGATAAGCTCTTTACCAAATAAACCAGTTACTTTAGTCGCTGTTCAACTTAGAGAAATCTCACTTCCACCTAAAATAAAAGAGCAGATTGAGAGAGTTCAAATAGCAAAACAAGAGGCTGAACGAGTAAAATATGAGGTAGAAAGAGCAAGACAAGAGGCTGAAAAAAGAGCAGCTCTTGCAAGAGGTGAAGCTGAAGCTAAAAAGATTAAAGCGCAAGGTGAAGCAGATAGAATAATGATTGAAGCGAAAGCACAAGCTCAAGCAAATATAGTGATTGGTAAAAGTATAACTCCAGAGTTACTTCAATTAAAGCAGATTGAAGTTCAAGGAAAATTTAATGAGGCTCTAAAAGCAAATAAAGATGCAAAAATTTTCCTTACTCCAGGTGGAGCAGTTCCAAATATTTGGGTAGATACAAAAGATAAACAAAAAGCAACATCAGTGGGAAGATAACTATTCCCATTTTAAGGTTTATAAATGAAGTTTGATATAAATTGGGAAAAAAATTCATTAATACCAGTCATTGTTCAAGATATCGAAAGTAATGAAGTTTTAATGCTTGCATATATGAATAAAGAGGCTTTTGAGAAAACATTATATACAGGATATGCACACTACTTTTCAAGAAGTAGAGAAAAGCTTTGGAAAAAAGGTGAAACAAGCGGGAATATTCAAGAGGTTAAAGAGATTTTATTAGATTGTGACAGCGATACACTTCTTTTAAAAGTAAAACAAACTGGGCCAGCTTGCCATACAGGAAGAAAAAGCTGCTTTTATAAGGATATTAAAGGTGGAGAAATTATAAGTGAACCAATAAAAAATCCTAATGAAATGTATGAAAATGTTATAGATACTCTTTATCATACAATACAAGAAAAAAAGGATTCAGACCCAAATATATCTTGGACCGCAAAACTTTTTAGCAAAGGTGAAAACACAATCTTAAAAAAAGTAATAGAAGAGGCAGGAGAGTTCTGTTTTGCTATTAAAGATAACAAAAAAGAAGAGATAATTTATGAATGTGCAGATTTAGTTTATCACTCTTTAGTAGCTCTTGCATATAAAGATATATCCCCAGAGCTTATTAGAAAAGAGCTAAAAAGAAGATTTGGTATAAGTGGTATTGAGGAGAAGAAGAGTAGGAAATAAAATAGGGGCATAGGTGACAAGGTGGTAAGGGGATAAGGAGTGAAGTGAGCAAAGGCAAAGCAAAGGCTTTAGGACAATAACTGCTTGTTGTCCGTGCCTGAGCGAAAGCCTTGAGTATATGTGAGTCCGAAAAACAATATTTTTCGTGACAAATATACGAAAGGCTGGTTTACCTTGAAGAAAATCAAGCTAGCGAAGCAAGCAAAGATTTTCGGTTAGTTTTAAGCGGGATAGTGGAGAACTTAGTAAGGTTGAAGGTTAAAGGTAGAAGGATTTATTGATAGTGGATAGTGATAATAATAGACTAACACTAATTACCAATTCCTAATTCCTAATTACCAATGACCAATGTCTGATGTACAATTTACTTATCACAAAAGGTATGTAATGAAAAAGCTATTAGTATCATTGCTACTAACAATCGCAGCATTAGCAAATGAGTATATATTAGCAATTCAGTGGTTTCCTTCTGTGTGTAAAGTAAAAAATTATAAAGAGTGTAAAATTGATTATCCCTTTTGGAGAGAAAATTTTACCCTTCATGGTTTATGGCCTAAAAAGACTTATTGCAAAGTATCACCAAGAGATAAAATTTTAGATAAAAAAGGGGATTGGAAAAATATTAGTACAAAAATTTCACCAAGTCTTGCTCAAGTTTTAGTTATGTATATGCCAGGTTATCTCTCCGGTCTTCATAAGCATGAATGGATTAAACATGGAAGTTGTATGAGTAAAACTGCCGAAGAGTACTATTTAAATTCTATAAATTTAATATCACAACTAAACAATTCAAAAATAAAGGATTTCTTTTTAAAAAATAGAGGAAAAAGAGTTCAGACAATTAAAATAAGGAATCTTTTTAAAAAAGAGTTTGGAAATGGAAAAAATATAAAATTTATATGTAAAAAAGGATATTTAACAGAACTTCGTATCAAATTAGAAGGGAAAATAACACCAATTACGCCTCTTTTTGATCTCATATACAAAGCAAAACCTATATCTATAGGCTGTAAAATAGGAAAAATAGCACGCTAATAGATATATCCCTCTTTTCTTAAAGCCTCCCTTATCTCTTTTAATAAGGCATTTTTATTTTTGCACCAATTTGGAGCAAGCAAAGTTTCATCGTCTATTCCAGCTGTTACTCTTTGAACAAACATATCTTTTGGAAGCATCTTTATAGCTTTAACTAAAGTATCAATATATAACTCTTTTGAGATTGGCTTAAATTCCCCCTTCTTATATTCAACTGCTAACATAGTATTTTTAACAACATATAAAGGGTGAAATTTGATTGAATCTATCCCCCACTCAATCGATTTTTCTACAGTTTTTAGCATCATCTCTTGATTTTCATCAGGAAGGCCAAAAATTATATGACCACAAACTTTTAAACCTTTATCTTTTGTCTTTTTGATCCAAGTTTCAATATTTTTACTATCATGTCCTCTATTTATCTTTTTTAAGGTTTCATCAAAAATTGATTGAATACCATATTCCACCCATATATCATAATTTTTATCTAAATCTTTTAAATAATTCAAAATATCTTCATTTACACTATCACTTCTTGTTCCAATACTAAGCCCTATACAATCTTTTTGAATCAAAGCTTTTTCATAAAGAGCTTTTAGGGTATCAAGAGGAGCATAAGTATTTGTAAAAGCTTGAAAATAGGCTAAAAATTTCTCATATCCTAATGATTTATATCTATCTCTTGTTGCATTATATTGAAATTGAACCTCTAAAAGTTGCTTTTGCAAAATAGGATTTTCTTTTGAATCTGGATTTAGAAAGAATTTTTTACTATTTTTTGCAAGATTTGGACTAAATGATTCATTTTCACAAAAACTACATCCGCCCTTTGCAACAGTTCCATCAATATTTGGACATGTAAATCCAGAAATTCCCAAAGGTATTTTTTTTACTCTTTTTTTTATTTTCTTTTTATAGTATCTTCCAAAGGTTAAAATCTCTTTCAAAAAACACCCTTCCCCATAAAAATTTTAGGGAAAATAACATTTTTAATAAAATTTGTCAATATTAAACATTCTTATTTTCAACTGGATAGTTCCCATCAAAACAGCCCATACAATAACTTAAATCATTACCAACACTTCTTAACAAGCCATCAATTGAAAGATAAGCCAATGTATCAGCCCCTATATACTCTCTAATCTGTTCTGTATTCATATGTGAAGCAATCAACTCCTCTTTCGTTGGAGTATCAACTCCATAAAAACATGGACCAGTTGTTGGAGGTGAGCTTATTCTCATATGAACCTCTTTTGCTCCTGCCTCTTTTAAAATATTTACTATTTTTCTACTTGTTGTACCTCTTACAATACTATCATCGATAACAACAAGTCTTTTCCCTTTAATAAGCTCTTTTATAGGATTTAATTTCATTTTTACTTTTAAATCTCTTATCTCTTGAGTTGGCTCTATAAAAGTTCGGCCAACATAATGGTTTCTGATGATTCCAAGTTCAAAAGGAATACCACTTTCCTCACTATATCCAATTGCTGCAGCAAGACCACTATCTGGTACTGGAACTACCATATCTGCTTCAACTGGAAACTCTCTTGCAAGCTCTCTTCCCATAGCTTTTCTTGCTTTATAAACACTCTTTCCAAAAATATAGCTATCAGGTCTTGCAAAATAGATAAACTCAAATATACATTTATGAGGCTTTGGCTCAAAAACTTGTATACTTTTTGGCTCTTTATTCTTTTCAAATACTAACATTTCACCAGGTTTAATATCTCTAATATATTGAGCACCTATCAAATCAAAAGCACAAGTTTCACTAGCAACAACATATCCATTATCAAGCTTTGCTAAAGACAAAGGCCTAAATCCATAAGGATCCCTTATTGCAAACATCTTTTTTCTACTTAAAAAAATCATAGAATAAGCACCCTCTATCTGCTTAACAGAATCTATTATCCTATCATAAAGATGCTCTTTTTCACTTCTTGCAATTAAATGAATCAAATTTTCAGTATCCATAAAAGTTTGAAAAATTGCTCCCTCTTTTATAAGCTTTTTTCGTACCTCTTTAGAATTGGTAAGATTTCCATTATGTACAACAGCAATTTGGCCTAAATCATATCTTGCAAAAATTGGCTGAGCATCAAGAACAGATTCTTCCCCTGCTGTTGAGTATCTTGTATGACCTACTGCACTATCTCCTATTAATTTTTTAAGTTTTTTCTCATCAAATACCTGTGTTACAAGACCTCTATCTTTTGTTATATAAATCCTTTCTCCATCGCTTGAAGCAATTCCTGCAGCCTCTTGTCCTCTATGTTGTAATGAAAATAGCGAAAAATATGCATATTTAGAAGCATCTTTTACATTAAAAACACCTACTACTGAGCATTTTTCATTTAATGAAAACAATTTCCATCCTTTATTTGTTTGTTAAAATAGTTAAAAAGGTTAAAATGGTTGAGTAGTTATTCTTAGTTGAGTGGTTAAAAAAGTTAAAATGATTAAGTAGTTACAACCACTCAACTACTTAACTGTTCAACCACTCAACTAAATCCCAAGACAATCATATATGCTATAAAAACCTGCCTCTTGTGAAATTATCCATTTTGCCGCTTTAATAGCACCTTTTGCAAATGTGTCTCTGCTTGTAGCTGTGTGATTTAATTCTAAATATTCACCATCATTATAAAATCCAACAGTATGTCTTCCTACAATATCACCACCTCTTAAGGCAAATATTCCAATCTCATCTTTACTTCTTTCACCAATATTACCATTTCTGCCACTAACTCTAACTTTATCAAGATCCAAACCTCTTGCTTTTGCAGCAAATTCACCAAGAGTTAAAGCAGTACCACTTGGAGCATCTTTTTTATATCTATGATGCATCTCTACAATCTCAATATCAAAATCTCTAAGTTTTTTAGAAGCAATCTCTACAAGCCTATTTAAAACAGCTATTCCCATAGACATATTTGTAGCATAGAGTATTGGCATCTTTTTTGATGCCTCTTTCATTAAATTTATCTGATGCTCATTTAAACCAGTTGTTCCACTTACTATTGGTTTAGGATTTTCAAGTGCTCTTTTTAAAAGAGCTTCAGTCCCTTCAGGTAAAGTAAAATCAATAACCACATCACAATTTTTTAAAAGAGTATCAGTATCATTTGTAACAATTGCTCCTTTTACATCTAACTCTATACCTTCCAAAACATGAACACAAGAAATTTTTGCTTCCTTATCATCTTTCAAATTTTTTATCAAAAGAGTACCTACTCTTCCACTACCTCCGTAAATACCAACATTTAACATGGTTTTAACTCTCCTATTTTTTCTATATAATCTATCGCATTTATTGCAGCAGTTGCCCCATCACCAGCAGCACAAACCACCTGTTTTGAAGCAAACTCTCTTATATCGCCTGCTGCAAAAAGGCCCGGAATATCTGTTCTCATTCTTAAATCAACTATAACTTCGCCCCAATGATTTACGCTGCATAAAAAAGTTCCATCTTCTTGTTTTAAAACTTCATTATTTACATTCATACCAACAAATACAAAAATCCCTGGAACTTTTAAGTCTATCTCTTTTCCTTTTTGATCAATTAAAACACCTTGTAATCCCATATTATCGCCATAGGCTTTTTTAATAGTTGCATTTAAAATCAATTCAATTTTAGGATTGTTTTTTACTCTCTCAATAGTTGCAGGAGCTGCTCTAAATCTGTCTCTTCTATGTATTAGATAAACTTTTGAGCATATATTTGATAAATATATAGCCTCTTCTAATGCTGTATCTCCCCCTCCTAAAACTGCAACCTCCTTATCTTTATAAAAAAATCCATCACAGGTTGCACAAGTGCTTACACCTTTGCCAAAAAACTCTTCTTCGCCATCAAAACCTGCTCTTTTTGGGGTACTTCCTGTTGCAACTATAACAGCTTTTGACTCTACTTTTTTTCCACTCAAAAGCTCTAATGTAAATATTCCATTACACTCTCTTTTTACTCTTGTTACCTCTTCCATTTCATGCTTAAGACCAAATTTCATACACTGCTTAGGCCAGCACTCCATAAGTTCCATACCGGTAACTACATTGCAAACACCAGGATAGTTTTCAACTTCACTTGATTGAGTTATCTGTCCTCCAGGCAATCCTTTTTCAAACATTACAACATTTTTAAGTCCGCCTCTTGTTGCATAAAGTCCAGCAGTAAGTCCAGCAGGTCCTCCACCAACTATGGCTAAATCCAACATTATATTTCCTTAAAGTGAGATAGTTAGAAAGTAAAAAGTTAGAGAGTGAGAAAGCGAGAGAGTTTTTTGGCTATTTACTTTCTAACTATCTAACTTTCTCACTTTATAACTTTATATATTGCGGGCAAAGCCCGCGAAAGATTAGCTTAAAAGAGCATCAAGTTTTTGTTTAAATGCATCTTTGCTTGCAGCACCAATCATCTGATCAACTAATTGTCCATCTTTGAAAAATAAAATAGTTGGAATTGATCTTATTCCATATCTAATAGCTATATCTTGCTCTTCATCAGTATTAACTTTACATATTTTTGCTTTGCCTTCATATTCTTCAGCTAACTCATCAATAACTGGAGCAATCATTCTACAAGGTCCACACCATGGAGCCCAAAAATCAACTAGTACAACACCCTCTTTGATAGTTTCATCAAAATTTGATGCATTTAACTCTATATATTTTCCCATATCTTCTCCTTTAAATAATAAATAGTTTTTAAAGAGCAAAAAATTATACCCTTACTATTTGTTTACACATATTGTAAACGGTTAATATTATACAAATTAAATTCTTTAACTTGTATTATATAAATTTAAAAGGTTATATTCTCAACTATTTCTATTTTTTCATTTACTATAACAGCATCAATTTGATAAGGCATAGTAATATTTTTAATCATTAAAAAATAGTTGATAGTTTTTATTATTTTTTCCAATTTTTTAAAAGTTATATTATATATTGGTTCAAAATTTTCGCCACTTTTTACCTCTATAAAATGTAAAACTTTATCTTTTTGAACAATGATATCTATTTCACCAAATTTTGAATAAAAATTTCTCTCCACAATTTTAAATCCATTATTTTCTAAAAATTCACAAGCTAAATCCTCTGCAATGTTTCCTTTCTTTTTGCTCAAAATTTATCCTTAGTATTAATTGGACATTAGCCATTAGTCATTAGGAATTAGGAATTGGCCGCTTCACTGCTTCTCCGCTACCCCCTTACCACCTTATCCCCTTATCACCTCATTCACCCAAATCTAACCGCAAACTTGTTTCGCTTTGCTCTACTTCGTTTGCTTTAGGTAATCCAGCTATTCGCATGCTCAGACACGAAATTCCTTGAATTTCGGCCTCGCATATACTCTCAGCTTTCGCTAGGGCACGGACAACAAGTAGTTGTTGTTCTAAAGCATCGCTTTACCCTCGCTCACTTCATCCTTCTCCGCTATTCTACCTTTACCTTTACAGATTTAAATCTTGCAGTTTTTACAAATTCATCAGATTCATCACCAAAAAGATAATTAATATGACTTTTTGAATGGTGAAATGAGACATACATTGTGCCTCTTTTTAAACTTTTGGAAAATTTAATCTTTAAAGGCTTGCTTCTTCCATATTTTGATGTAAGAATCACTTTTTCTTTGTTTTCAAAAAAGGCTTTATCTTTTATACTTACAAGCAAAATATCCTCTTTATGTCTTTTATAAAGAGTCTCACACTCTTTTGTTTGAGCTGAATTATTATAATGGGTTATAATTCTACCAGTAGTGAGATAAAAATGCGGATCTTTTTTATTTATAAGCTCTTTTACCATACCCCTTAATTCATACTGCTTATATCTAAAATATCCAAATCCATCTTCTGTTCTAAACTCTTTTTCATGAAGAATTGGAGTATCTTTTTCAAAAACTGGCCATTGAAGACCTTTTAGTGGATCTTTTTGAAGTTTTTCATATGTAGCTCCACTAAATCTCTCTTTTGCTACTTCTCTTACCTCATCCCAAATCTCTTTAGAGCTTTTATACCTTAAATCACTACCAAGATATTTTGAAATATTTGCTATAACTTCCCAATCATCTGGCAAATTTGATTTGATTAAAGGAGTTGATAAATGGAGTCTTCTTTCAGCATTAACATAAACTCCAACTTTTTCATAAGCGCTTTTTACACCAAAAATAACATCTGCATATTTTGTTATCTCATTTGGAAAAATTTCATTCACTACTAAAAAATCGAGCTTTTTTAAAGCTTTATGAATTTTATTTTGATTTGGATGTATATGGGCCAAATCCTCTCCCATATTAAAAATAGCTTTTATTTTGCCAACCATTATTGCTTCAATAATATCTGGAGTCATTAAGCCAATTTTTTTAGGTTTTTTATAATCTGGTAAATAATAGGGCAGCATTCCCATATCGCAAGTACCTTGAACATTATTCTGACCTCTTAATGGCATCAAACCAGCACCAACCTTTCCAATATTGCCTGTTAAAAGAGCAAGATGTGTAATTGCCATAACAGCATAACTTCCATCAATATGTTCAGTTACGCCAAGGCCCCAAAGTATTAAAGTTTTTTTATGAGATATATCATAAGCTAATTTTTTTATTTTTTGGGGTAGCTCTTCATACCCTCTAATATGTGAAAAAAAATCTGGATCAGCAAATTTGTCATTTAATATATTTTCTTTATACTCTTTAAAATTTTTTGTTCTTTTTTCAATAAAATCTTTATTTTCCCATCCATTTTCTAAAATCACTCTAGCAATCATATTTAATATCAAAAGATTTGATTCATAGGGAATAGTTAAATGGTTTTGAGCAAATTTTGAAAGGGCAATCTCTCTTACATCTATTACAGATAGATTTACACCTTTTTTTACAACTTCTAAAATCCTATTTGCAACAATAGGATGAGCTTCAGTTGTATTTGATCCAATTACAACTATATTTTCACATTCATATATATCATCGAAAGGGTTTGTAGCCGCACCCTCTCCTATAGTTGCTCTCATACCTTTTAAACTTGGAGAGTGACATACTCTTGCACAGTTATCAACATGAGGAGAGCCAATAATTTCTCTAGCAAATTTTTGAAAAATATAGCCACTTTCACAATTTGTTCTAGCTCCACCTATTGCAGCAAAAGATTCTGGATCAAAAGATTTTATCTCTTTTAATTTTTTTGCAACAAGCCTGTAAGCTAAATCATAATCCAATTTATAATGATCTACATCAAAATTTTCCAATTTTTCTTTAAATTCATCATAAAGTTTAGGATTTTTTTGAAAAAAACTTTTTTTTATTAAAGCATTTTTTAGTCTATTTTCACTATAAAGATATTCATATCCATATTTTCCTTTTATGCAAAGTTTTCCTCTGCTTACTACACCATCACTTTTTGCAAAAATTTTTGTAATCTTTTCATTTTCTACAACTGCTGCAATATCACAACCTACACCACAATAGGTGCATACAGAATCTATAATTTTCACAATAACTCCAAAATTTGGTGTGTTGGACATTAAATATTCGTGAATCGTAATTCGTAATTCGTAATTGGGAATTGGTATATTTTCCGCTTTCCCGCTTCACTGCTTCACAGCTTCTCTGCTATTTCACCAAATATTACCAACTCAAAAATTATTATCATCTAAAAAAATATTTTAATTTTATTCGATTCTCATCATAAAAGGTTTGCCATCAATAAAATCTAACTTCTCTAACTCTTTTAAAGCTTTTTGGATATCTTTTTCATAACATTCATGAGTTGAAAGCAGAAGATTTGCTTTAGATTTCTCTTTTGGTTTTTGAAGCATAGACTCTATTGATATATTAAGATTTCCAAAGAGTTCAGCTATTTTTGCTAATACTCCGGGTCTATCTTCAACAAGAACTCTTAAGTAATATTTTGATTTTATATCATCAATATTTAATAGTTTCATACCACTCTCTAAAGGTTTTTTAAATCCAAGCATTGGTGAGCATTTTCCACCTCTTGCAATATCTATAATATTCGATACTACAGCACTTGCAGTTGCATCACCACCAGCTCCTGGCCCATAATACATTGTCTCACCTACAAAATCACCTATAACACTAATTCCATTCATCACTCCATCTACTTTTGCAATCATCTGTTCTTTAGAAATAAGTGTTGGATGAACTCTTAATTCAACATGATTATTGATTTTTTTTGCAATTCCAAGAAGTTTTATAGAATATCCAAACTCATTTGCAAATGAAAAATCCAATGAAGTGATTTTGGTTATTCCTTCAATTAAAATATCTTCTGGTTTAGCATCTATTCCATAAGCAATACTTGCTAAAATCAAAAGCTTATGTGCTGCATCAAATCCTTCTATATCAAATGTAGGATCAGCCTCTGCATAGCCAAGGTCTTGAGCCTCTTTTAAAACTAAATCAAAATCTACGCTCTCTTTTTCCATTTTAGTCAAGATAAAGTTGCATGTTCCATTCATTATACCCTTAATAGCTTCTATATGGTTAGCACTAAGCCCTTCTCTTAATGCTTTAATAATTGGAATTCCACCTGCTACACTTGCCTCAAACTCAAAAGGTATATCACCAGCTAAATTTTGCAGCTCATACCTATGATATGCAAGCAGAGCTTTATTTGCAGTGACAACAGCTTTTTTATTCAGTAGCGCCTTTTTAACTACATTATATGCTTCATCAACTCCGCCCATAAGCTCAACAACTATATCTATTTGAGGCTCATTAACAATTTCATAAGGATCGGTAGTTAAAGGGATATTTACATCTCTTTTTTTATTTAAGTTTCTAACTGCTCCTTTAGCAACAACTATCTCTTTTCCACTTCTTGCATTAATAATATCTCTGTTTTTTTCTAAAATTTTTACTACACTTTCTCCTACTGTTCCAACTCCAACTATTCCTACTTTTATCATTTTCATCCTTTTGTAAAAAGTCAAAATTAGTTGAGTAAGATAAGTGTGGTTAGTGAGGTATATAATTAAATTATAAAATATTAAGTAATTTAAAAAATTTTATTTATTACTCACCATACTAAACTTACTCACCTTGCTTACCTATTATTTAAAAATTTTTTTATATTTCTTGCAGCTTGTCTTATTCTTTTTTCATTTTCAATCAAAGCTATTCTAACCCATCCTTCGCCAAATTCGCCAAATCCAACACCAGGACTTACGGCTACTTTTGCATCGGTTAAGAGTTTTTTACTAAATTCTAAGCTTCCTAGATGTTCAAACTCTTTTGGAATTTTTGCCCATACAAACATTGTTGCTTTTGGTTTTACTATCTCCCATCCAGCTTTATTAAAACTTTCAACTAAAACATCTCTTCTTTTTTCGTATTTTAATCTTATCTTTTCAACCTCATCTTCATGATAATCTAAAGCAACAGTTGCAGCAATCTGAATAGGAGTAAACATACCATAATCTATCCAGCTTTTTATTTTTTGAAGAGCACCTATTAATCTTTCATTTCCTACCATAAAACCAACACGCCAACCTGCCATATTGTAGCTTTTAGATAGAGTAAAACTCTCAACTGCAACATCTTTTGCACCATCAACTTCTAAAATAGAAGGAGTTTTGTATCCATCATAAGTTAAATCTGCATATGCTATATCACTAATGATATAAAATCTCTCTTTTTTCGCTATTTTTACAAGCTCTTTGTAAAATTCTGGAGTTACTGTTGCCGTTGAAGGATTGTGAGGAAAATTTACTACCAAAAATTTAGGTTTTGGAAAAGCTTCATTAAGCGCAGAATGAAGATTTTTAAAAAATTTCTCCTCATCAACCTCATAATATTCATCAAAATCCAATTTAAAATTATGCACACTACCACCAGCTAATATAAATGCATATGAATGAATAGGATATGTCGGTCCAGGAACTATGGCAACATCACCAGGATTTGTAACAGCATGTACAAGATGTACATACCCCTCTTTACTTCCCATTGTTGCAACCGCTTCTGTTTCTGGGTCTAAAGCAACTCCATATCTTCTTTCATACCAGTTACAAATAGCAAGTCTTAATTTATAAATACCTTTACTTGCACTATATCCATGATTTTTAGGTTTTTTTGCTGCTTCTATTAGTTTATCTATGATTGGTTTTGGAGCAGGGCCATCTGGATTTCCCATACTAAAATCGATAATATCTTCTCCTGCTCTTCTAGCAGCCATTTTAATCTCATTAACCGCAGCAAAAACATATTTTGGAAGTCTTTCAATTTTATTAAATCTTATCTCTTCAAACATCTTTTTCCTTGATTAATATTATTTAGTATATTAGTGTATTGGTTATTAGTTATTAGCAAAAAAATATTTATATATTAAATATACCAATAACCAATAAACCAATTACACTTTTCTAACTCATCACACTCAACTAAGTTTTATTCCAAAGTTACTCTAAGCCCATATTTTAAATTATTTAATGTATATGAATCTGAAATTTTAATATAATATGAACTTGGTGGCAAATATATAACAAGCCAATCTGTTTTTTCATCTTTTTTGTAAACTTTTAATATATGCAAATTTTTATCGTAAATTACAATTTTTGGATACCATCTATTACCACCAAAACTAGCAATAGATATTTTAGAACCACCTTCAATATTTAGCCAATAATCGCTAAGAGGTTTTTTTAATCTTGTTCTTTCTTTTAAAACAAGCTTTTTAGCATTTAGAGTTGCTCTATCTACATTTATAAAATATTCCCATTTACTTTCACTTTTTCTTGTGATTTCTAGTATATCACAACCATTTTTTATTAAAAATGAACTAAATATTTCAGGATCTAATGTATATTCTGAATCAAATTTTATTTTCCAAATAAAAAGATTATCATCAAAATCAACCTCTTGTGTAAAAGTAAATAAAAATCCTAAATTGTTTAAATTATCTTGAATTATTTTCATAAAAAATATAGGATTTGAATTAGTTTTAAATGTAATAATATTCTCTTTTGGAGATTGAAAAAAAAGATTTAACAACCCATTTTCTTTAAGAGTTTTTATAACTTTTAATATATCTACTTTTTCATCAGTTAAATAGTACTGCTCTTTGTTTTGAAAGATTTTATTTATAAGTCTAAAATGTTTTTGGTAAACATTTTCACTAACCAAATTTTTAATACTTTCTTCTAAAGGGTCGCCAAACAGTAAAGAAAAAGCAAAAATCAGTAATATAAAAACTCTTACCAATTTTTACCTCTATTAAATCTTATGAAAGTCTCTTTATCAATTTTTTCAAGCTCACCAGCTCTATATAAAAATCTTAGTTTTCCTTTACTGTTATAATCGGTTATATTTCCATCAATATCTATTTTTATATTTCCATGTCCAGTTACAATGAGCTGGTCTCTTGAACTATTTAACTCAATAGGAAAAGAAGTTATATAATTTTTTCTTGAATAATCATCAAGATATATAATACCTATCCAAACCTTTTGTTTTGGAATGATTGCAATTGTAGGCAAGATAGCTTCAGTTTTTATCTCTTTTGAAACTGTTTTATTTACTTCATCAGATATTGTTACATTTTCTTCAGATTCACTCTCTTGTATAGATTGAGTTTTGGTTTCTGATTCATTTTTTTCATTGCTAAAAAATTTCTCTTTTTTTACTTTTTGTTTATTTTCTACTTTTTCTTTTTTAGTCTCTTTTTTTCCATTAAATATTATAAAGAATAAAGCAATTAAAATAATTATTAGAATTATTAAAATTAAATATTTTTTATTTTCTTTTTTATTATTATCAGTTTCATTAATAGTTTCTAAATTTTGATCTTCATCTTTTGGTTTTATAAGACTTTTTTTTGCAAAATA
The DNA here is from genome assembly GCF_027943725.1 of Nitrosophilus kaiyonis. Lineage (NCBI taxonomy): Bacteria > Pseudomonadati > Campylobacterota > Epsilonproteobacteria > Nautiliales > Nitratiruptoraceae > Nitrosophilus > Nitrosophilus kaiyonis. The sequence goes on from NZ_AP025696.1 coordinate 386,348, forward strand.
TTCATCAATCTCTTTTTTTAAATCGCTAAGGTCATAATTAAATTCTCTTTCTATTATTTTTACAAAACCAAGAGCTTTTAATCTATCAAACTTTGAAAAATCTTTATCCAAAAGAGCTTTAATATATTTTCTAGCAATATATGTTTTGTGGTATATCTCTTCAATATCTTTTTCTTTAAGTTTATCTAAATCACTCATTATCTCATCCTATCTATGAGAATCGCCGCTGCAGCACTAACATTTAATGAATCAAATTCTCTTTCCATAACTATTTTAATCTTTTTATCGCTTTTTTGCTCTAATCTTAAAGGTATACCTTCCCCTTCACTTCCAAGAATAAGAACTCTTTTCTTATTAAATGAAACTTTTCTTACATCAACTCCATTTAACGAGGCTACACTTATTTCAAATCCATTCATTTTAAGCTCATTTATAAGATCATAAATATTAAAATATTTTATTATTGGAAGATCAAGAGCTGCACCGCTACTTACTCTTATAATGCCTTCCATTTTTATATTTTTTATATTTGAAATAACTAAAGCATCTGCACCTAAAGCATAAGCGGATCTTACAATTGATCCTATATTGCCCACATCTGTTACACCATACAAGACGACAATAAAATTTTTATCTTTAACATCATTTAAATCATAAAAACTATACTCTTCAATTTCAAGCAAGAAACCTTGATGATTTCCTCCATGACATAGACTTTGAGCCTTTTTATTATCAATATTTAAAATCTCTTTACCAAGTTTTTGAACTCTTTTGAAAATTTTTTCATCTACTTTTTTTGAAAAAATTACTTTTTTTATAAGTTCTGGATGTTTATCTAAAATATAAAAAAATATCTGTTTTCCATATACTATCATAAGCTGATTTTATCTTTTTAATACTTATTGAAAGGTTAAAAAATATTAGAGATTTGATATAAGTTATTGGTAATTGGTTTATTGGTAGCTTCACAACTTTACTGCTTTTCCACTTCATCCCTTATCATTTTACTGCCTTATCTCCCTAATCTCCTAACTCACCATACTAACCCTACTCACCTTTAATTAACTCCTGATACCACTCTTTAACACTTTTATCTGTTATTTTTGACAAAAGTTTGGCTTTTTCTTTTTTTGATATATCTAAATTCAATATATCATTAATATCTAAATTTGTAATAGCAGTTTTTTCTTTCGAAGGTGAAATTATAACAACCCATTCACCTTTTATATTTTCATTTTTTAGTATCTCTAAAAGCTCATATGCTCTATTTTTAAAAAATTTTTGATGCTTTTTTGTTATCTCTTTTGCTAAAAAGAGCTCTCTTTGTGGATCTATATTTACAATTTCCTCTAATAACTTTATTAACCTATGGGGAGCTTCATAAAGAATTGATGGATGAGAATTTTGCATAATTTGTGATAGTTTTTTAACTCTTTCTTGAGATTTATGAGACAAAAAAGCATAAAAAGAAAATTCACTACTTTCAAATCCACTTGCTGCATATGCAGTTGTCAAAGCTGTAGGGCCAGGTAATACATCATACTCAATATCATTTTCTTGGCAAAATTTTACAAGCAAGGCTCCTGGATCACTAATCCCAGGCATCCCTGCATCACTTACATAAACTACATTTTGAGAAAAAAAATCTTTATCTATATTTTTTAAAAAATTTTTTTGATTGTGTTCATGAAAAGAGATAAATTTTGAAGATTTTATATTTATATTAAATCTATTTTTTAAAAGATTTAGAAGCTTTTTTGTTACTCTTGTATCTTCACAAAGAAAAATATCAGCATTTTCAAAAGCTTTTAAAGCTCTTATGCTGATATCTTCAAGATTACCTATTGGAGTAGGGATTAATTGAAGCAAACTATTTCATGCCAAATTTTTTCTTAAATTTTTCTACTCTACCAGTAGTGTCAACAATTTTTTCACTTCCAGTGAAAAATGGATGACATTTATTGCATATATCAATTTTTAATTTAGGTTTATTTGAATAAACTACAAAATGATTACCACATGCGCAAGTTACTTCGCACTCTACATATTCTGGATGGATACCTTTTTTCATTATCTTTTCCTTAAATTTATTAGATTTTAATTTTGGAGCGTAATAATACCAGCTATTTTTTTTTATTTCAATAAAAATTACAAATTAATTTTTTAAATCACAGCAGACTCGAAAATGAGCCTGCTGCTACATAGGGGGAGGGGAATAAGCATTATATCAAAAAAATATTTTTATTTCAATTTAATAATGCTTTTTAAGTTGTAACTTTGGAAACTAAGTCATATACTGGCCCAAATAGTGCCAACATTATAACTGCCATAAATATTCCAAGTACTATAATAACGATAGGTTCAATAAATTTTGCTACATTTTGTGCCATATAATCGACTTTTTCATAATAATAATCTGAAATATGCTGTAGTTGTTCTTCTAATGCACCACTATCTTCTCCCATTGCTATCATTCTAATAGTAAATGGTGTATATAGATTACTTTCCTTAAGCGCATCTGAAATTCTGCTGCCTTTTGCAATTTTTTCAATAGCATTTTCTATATGTTTTTTAAAAACTTCATTTTTAATATTTTCTTGCAATGTTTTTAATGCATCAAAAATAGGCAGTCCAGATACAACAGAAAGTCTTAAATATTCAGAAAAAAAAGCGATATTGAAAAATATAATAAATTTTGAAACAACAGGAGTTTTCAAAAGAAGCTGACTCATTTTATATCGAAATTTATAATTTTTCTTTAAAAATATAATAAAACCTGATATAGCTATTATGAAAAATAATAAAATCCAAAAAAAATATTCTTGCATAAAATTTGAAAAACTTATAACCGCTTTTGTGATCCAAGGAAGTTCAACATCCATCTCTTTAAAAGCATCAATTATTTTAGGCAACACATACAAAATCCATACAAGCATTGCTGAAAATATTGCAAAAAAAGCAAAAGATGGATATATCATTGCCTGTTTTGCCTTTTTTTTAATATTTTCTATTCTAGATAAGAAATCTGCTCCTTTTTTGAGTGTTGACTGAAGCTCGCCTGTAGCCTCTCCAATTTTTACAAGATTTATTATGGTAGGAGAAAAATATTTTTCATATTTTCTAATAGAATTAGACAAAGAGTTTCCCTCTTTTATACTTGTTGATATATCAATAAGCATATCTTTTAAATCTTTATTGGAAGACTCTTTTGCCATATCTTCCAAACCAGCTTGTATAGGCATTCCCGATTTTATAATGAGGTGCAGATTTTCCAATATCTCGATAATATCTTCTTTTTTTATCTTTTTTCTTGAAAACAGAAGCTCAAAAAAAGATAAAAATGCTGGAAGTTCAAAAATATTTAATGGAATTGCATTTTCATTTTCTATCTTTTTTAATACCTCTTCAATATTTGATGATTTTACAACCTCTTTTATCTTTTTCCCATTAGTATCAATCTTTTCAACTATATAGAACATTATCCAACTACCCGTTTAATCTCTTCAAGTGTTGTGATACCTTTTAAAACCTTAATAAGAGCATCCATTCTTAAAGGCCTCATACCCTTTTCTCTTGCTTTGCTTTCTATCTCTAAAGAGCTTTTTCCAGAAACTATCATCTCTTTTATATCTTTATCGATTTCTAAAAACTCAGCAATTGATATCCTCCCATTATATCCTGTAAATCTACAATGTTCACATCCAACTTTTTCATATATTTTTAAATTATCATCTAAATTTTCTATATCTTTTTCACTAAAGCCATAATTTAATAAATCCTTTTTTGAGATTTCAATCTCTTTTTTGCAATAGTTACAAAGTTTTCTAACAAGTCTTTGAGATATTACAAGTAAAAGACCTTCTGCTATCATATATGATTTTAAACCTAAATCTTCCATTCTTGAAACTGTACTTACTGCATCATTTGTATGTAAAGTAGATAAAACTAAATGACCAGTAATAGAGGCTCTAATAGCAAGTTCTGCAGTCTCTTCATCTCTAATTTCACCCACAAGCATTACATCAGGATCTTGTCTCATAAATGTTTTTATAGCTGTTGCAAATGTATATCCTGCTTTAACATTTACTTGTGATTGCTTTATAAATGTAAATCGATACTCAATTGGATCTTCAACACTTAATACATTTTTTTCTAAGGTATTTATTTTTCTAAGAGCTGAATATAATGTAGTAGTTTTTCCACTTCCAGTTGGACCAGTTACCAATATTATGCCAAAAGGTTTTGAAAAATAGTATTCAATTTTTTTAACATAATCCTCTTCAAAACCAAGATTATTAATATTAAAAAGAGAAGCATTCTTAGTAAGCATTCTCATAACAATATTTTCACCATAATTGGTAGGTAAAGTTGATACTCTCACATCATAATCTGTTTCTAAAAAGTTAAAAGCAAATCCACCATCTTGGGGTATTCTTTGTTCTGCAATATTTAAAGATGAAAGAATTTTTATCCTTGAAACTATTGAAGGATGTAAAAAAGAAGGGATTGCAAAATAGTGATTTAAGACTCCATCAATTCTATAAAAAATATGTGTTGTATTTTCCTCAGGAGTAATATGAATGTCAGTAGCTCTATCTTTTACCCCATTTTGCAAAACAAGATCAACAAAAGAGACAACATCAATCTCTCTCCCAGATGCGGTCTCTTTTATCATCTTTTCTATTCTAGCTTCAATTGGATTTTCCAATTGATAATAAAAAAGCTGTGTATATTTAGCAATTTTATTTTTATCAGATATTACAAATTTTATCTGTTTTTTAGTTGTTCTTGTTAGATAATCATAAACATTTAAATCATTTGGATTTTCAACAGCTATAATTAAAACAGAGTCATTTTCAATTTTTAAAGGAAGAGTTAAAGATGATAAGGCAAAATCTTTAGGAACAAGTTTTAATGCATTGTTATCTGGTACAACTGTATCTAAATCGATATATTCAAGCTTGCTTTGAAGCGCTATTGCTCTTGCAATCTCATCAGAAGTTACAAAATCAAGCTCTTGTAGAATTTCACCCAATAACTTTGGATGCGCTTTTTGCACATCCAAAGCAACTTTTATCTGCTCTTCATTTATAAACCCTAGCTCTTCTAAAAGCTTACCAATTGGTTTATTTGTCATTATTTTAATCTAGTAAATAAACAAATTCTACAAAGTCGTTTTCATTAGTACAACTCCAAGCCGCATTCTGACTAACTTGCCCTCCGGTAGTTTCAATAATTCTTCCAGCACTTGCATCTTGAGTGTTGTCAATAGCTGAATCTATAATTCTTGCAGCGAAACAAGGTATATGTTCAACTAAAATTACATTATCTCTAGTATTATCACCATTTATATCATGAGCCATAAAGAAAAAGCCCCCATTAAATGCATGTCTAGCCGTAGTTCTATGTGGTGCAACTGGAATTAATTGTGCTCTTTCTAATTCAGCATAAGGTGCATCTGGATCACCATTTGCACTAGTTAAAAAAGTATTTGAAGGATTATCATCGAAATTATTATCTAAACTCCAATTTAAATTATTTCCATCTAAAATACCATCTTTATCCCCATCTCCAGGTAATCTGTTATATCTATCGTAAAATGACAAAGCTAAAACTTCCATACTCTTTAAATCATTTAATGCTCTTTTTGCTTTAGCATTATTTATAAGTTCTTTCCCTTTCAAAACTCCACCTAAAATTATTCCTATGATAACTAGCACTATAGCCAACTCAACCAATGTAAAACCACGTCTTCTCATATTTACTCCTTTTATGATAATTTAGAATTATTACATACCTTTTCTTAATAAAATCCTATACCAAAATTTTCAATTTTTATATCTTGTGTTTTTCCTCCTGTCCCCTCAGTAAAGCCAAAATAGACATTTTCTAAATCTTTTTTCAATTGTATACAGTATTCAAAATTGGAAATATTATTAAAATCTTTTGTCAAATCATTACAATTTTTACAATCAACCCATACTTTTACTTTTATATATTTTCCATTTTTTTTTTGATTACAATTTTTATCATAATTTGGAAGTATTTCAATTCTAGCTATATGTTTTTTCCCATCCTCTAACCATGTTGCAGGATGACCTATATACCTACCTTCATCTTCTGCAGATGGATTTGGCGAAATATGTTTTATATTTCCATCTGTATCCAGGGCAATATGATTATTTGACGGATCATATACTGGGTAATAATTATTTGGATAAACATCATATTCTATTGCCAAGCTTTTATCAATACCGCCATAGCCAAGTCCACCACCTGCCCATCCACATGTATCAATATCATTTTTATCACTCATCAATGCAAAAGTAAATCCATCAGCTTTCCCTCTACTATCATTGCTTGTATCTTCACTTAAAAAAGTAAATTCAAAATAGGCTCTCATTGTTTTATTTTTTAATTTTTGGGAGGTTGGAAACCAAAAACAACCTCTAGTACTATTTGTATTTCCTCCTAAATATAGGATATTGGTTGAACTATCAACACTTATTGCTTCATTCTTATTTTCAACAGTATTAAAATCATCTATATTATTAGCAAAACTGACTTGTGCCCCTGTTGGTCCACTATTTGAAGAGCTGCTTGCTGTTTGCGGATTGATAGTGATAACAAAAGATTTTGAGACTATATTGTCATTATTGCTTGATGGATCATTATCATCTCTTACATAAACTTTTAAATTATATGTACCTTGAGATGAAGGTATCCCAGAAATTGAAAAAGAATCACTTTGCTCCCATAAAGACTCATCATCTCCTATGCAGTTATTTGATTTATATGCTGGAGTTGCATTAAGTCCAGGCGGTATATCGCCTTCATAGCACCATTTATATTTTCCGCCACTTGAAAATGGTACACCGCCATCAGCAAAAATTGTAGCATTATAGTCACTATTTACATAGCCATACGGAAGCTCGTTATTGACTATTTTTATTTGAGAGCCTTGACAGCCTATTTTTACTCTTAATTCATTTAATGTTACCCAACCAACAATATCGTCATAATCTTCTACTCTTGAAAAATCAGAGCTATTGTCATCAACTTTAACTCCCGGCTCATATATCTTGATAACATTTGGATTGGAAGAGGTATCTAAGCTAGTTTGATTATTATAATTGCCTCCAGAACTCAAAATAACAAAAGCAATATTATCAATCTGTTGAGAAACATTTGAACATGTGCTATCTTTACATTTTTTTATTATTAAATTTGTTGTTTTTCTCTCACAAATAGAATTATCATTTAAAAGATTTGCATCAGCATAATAAACAAAATCTTTGCCCCAAGAATCTTTTTCTGTTTTTAATATATTTTTATAATTTGAATAGTTTGGAAGTTTATCATTGCTTGTAGCATAACTTATAATAGCTTCTATATTTGCTTGTAAATTATCCTTTGTCTCAATAACCTTGCTTCTTTTTACAAGCATAGAAAATATTCCCATGCCCCCACCAAGAAGTAAACCAATAATTACTAAAACAATAGCAAGCTCTATAAGAGTAAAAGCTTTTCTCAAGTTATTTCCTTAATTGTTCAACTCTTTTTTTGGTGTATATTATTATATTATTATTTTTTTTATTATCGGCATATTCTAAGATTTTTTTATAATATTTATACGCTTTTTGATATTTTTTTTGAATATCTAAAGCTCTTGCATATGCATATATAAAATATATATTTTTACTATTTTTTAAATAGGCGTTTTTATAAAAATTTAAAGCTTTTAAGATATCACCATTCTTTTCATATATATATCCCAAAAGTAGATCTAAATATCCCTCTTGAGAGTATTTTAAATTCTTTATCAAAATATCTTTAGCAATTATATCTTCATCAATCTCTATACTTCCGATTCCAAAAGCATAAAGAGGTATCTCTTTTTCATCTTCACTTTTTAATAAATTTTGAAAATTTTTAATATTTTTTGTTCTTCCCATAAGATAAGAGATGTTTATTAGCATTATATCTGTTTTTTTATTTTGATTATACAGTTTTAAATATTCATTTAAACTCTTTTGATATTTACCTTGTTCAAAATATCTATCTGCTTTAGATAAAATAGTAGCATAATCAACTGGCTTTTTATTTATATTTTTTTTAATTTTTTTTAATTTTATAGATTTTATTATTTTTTCTTTAGTCATTTTTACAATAAAAGCATCCTGAAAACCAATGTTTTTTACATCTTCTAAAAATTTTTTAACTTGTATAAAACTTGGCTTGAAAAGATATCTAACAACATAATAGTTTCCTATTTTAACAATAAAACTATCTTTTTGAATCTTTAAAGGAGTAGTTTTTATAAATTTTAAAGCAGGCGGCAAAGCTTTTGATGTATATATCTGTATAGAGTATCCATAACTATTTTTTATATTTAAAATATCTTTCTTTTCTTTAATATCAACCTGCGAATTTCCAAATAGATTTAAAGCCAAAATAAAAATAGTTAATATTCTAATCATTATTGACAACTTTTAGCCTTAAAAGTATTACAAGCTCTTTTTTTGTTTTAGAGTTTTCCTGTTTTGTAAACATTTTCCCTAAAAGCGGCATATTAGAAAAACCTGGGACTTCTTGAGTAGTTTTTATATCGATATCACTTATAAGTCCACCAATAATTATAAGATCATCATCTTTTGCTTTGACTACAGTTCCTGCCTCTTTTATATTAAGCTTTGGAGCTTTCGCTACTACTTCTCCATTATCTTCAAATGTAATAACATCTTCAATATATGTAGAAACTGGTACTATATTTAAAAGAATAGTTCCATCATCTTTTACTATAGGTGTAACCCCCATTGAGATACCTTCTAAGACATCTCTTCTATTATATGTTACTTCTGGAACTACTGATGTATTTGATCCAGATGTTACAGCAGTATATTCAACCTCTTTTTCCCAAAATGGAACAATATCCCCTGATAATATAAGAGCACTTTGACCACTTAAAACTCTTATCCTAGGATTTGAAAGTGTTTGAACATCTCCAGATGTTTTTAATGCTTGAAGCAAAAATCTTAAATTATCTCCTGTGAATCTAACACTTCCTGCAACTGCTCCACTTAAACCAAGTGTTTGTGCAAATTCAAGCGTTCCTTCATGAGCAAAATTGTTAAAAACATAATTCCAGTCAATTCCAAGCTGATGACCTTTATTTAAAATAACCTCTAAAATTTTTGCTTCTATCAATACCCCTTTGCTTGATTGATGCAAAATAGTATCTATAAATTTTTCAATTCTTTGAATATTCTCTTTTTTATCATAAACGATTAGAGTACCAGTAAACTTATTAAGGGTATATTTTCCTTTATCAGAAATTAAAGCTTTTATATTTTCTTCTATCTGTTTATAAAAATCATTAGACTCTTTTGGATTGTCATATTTTAAAGAGAAATCTCCACTTAAATTTTGTGTTCCACCAGAAGAGCCTGAATTTCCACCCCCACTTGATGTATCATTTGAACCAAGTACATCTCCACCCAGTTTTGATTTAAAAGATGAATTTGTATGAATATATGGCAATTTAAAAATTTTAGTCATTGTAGATTTAACATGTAAAATATTTCCTTTTATTTCATAATAGTATCCAGATAGGTCCATTACAGTATCTAATGCTTTTTTAAGCGGGGCATTATCAAGAGTAATGGTTATTGGCATATTTACATCAATATCTTTGTCAATTACAAGATTTAAATTAGCGCTTTTAGCAATGGAATATAAAAGTTTAGACAAAGGTGCATTTACTGCTGAAAATGTAAAATATCTGCCTTCAAACACAGATGGCTTTTTATATGGAGTTGGCAAAATAAGAGGTGGAGGAGCATTTTCTTTTTGAACAATTTTTCTCTCTTTTTGAAAATCAATATTTAAACTTTTGCTTTTTATCTCTGGCTGTTTTGTAGCACATCCTGTTAAAAATAAAAAAGCCAAAAAATATACTACTACTCTAATATACTTATCCATTTTACACCTTCATCTGTTTTTATTTTTACTCTATTTTTTCTAATATCAAGAATTTTTGCATCAAAAACTTTATCACCTATATGCACAATTTTTCCATTTAAATATGCAATTTTTTTATTTTTTGTAATTATTGTAAATTTTAATCTCCATTTTTTTTCTATTTTTTTATAATTTTTGAAAGTATTTAAAGTTTTTGGCTTTAAAATTGTTTTTAAAATATCTGATTGGTCATAATCTTCTTTTTTTAAATTTTCATATTTTATTAGCTCTCTATTTAATAAAAAATAGTCTTTTGCAATCTCTTGTTCTATTTTTAAATCATCTTTTTTTTCTTGTTTAAAATAGTTAAATATGTCATCTTGATAATAATCTTTTGAAAAATAAAATAAAATCCAAAATATTATCGGCAATAAAAGGATAAATATTTGTTTTTGATTTATATATATTTTCATTTATTGTTCCTATAAATGATTGACAGTTCAAAATTGGATTTTATTTCTCCTGGAATATAATTAAACTCTTTATATGTTATTAGTGCATTTTCAAGACTATTTTTCTCATAAAAATCTGCAATATTTTTTATATCTTTATATGATTTGAGATATTTTTCCATTTTTATATTCATAAATATTCTATTATTATCAAAACCATAATTTTCTATTTTAAATCCAAAAATATCTTTGTATTTATCAAAAATTTTTACAATCTTTTCCTCTGCTTTTTCTTTATCAAAGATTTTTATATTATCTTTGTTAACTATTGAAAAAAGCTTACTGTTTATTTTTGATACCTCTCTCATTTTATTTATGTATGTATTATACTTGTTTATCTTCCTGTCAAGCTGGAAATTTTTTTGTATTAAAAATTGTTGATACTCATATAAAAATATTCCTATTAATGTAAAAAAGGTCAAAATAACTATTTTTTTTATCATTGCTTTTTCCGTTTTAAAATCAATATAGATTTAAAAACAAGATTTTCAAAATCTAATTCTGTTTTTTCTATCAATTCCGCTTTTTGCTTTATTTTTTCTATCTCATTTTTAAATTTTTTATTAAGATTCATTAAGTTTTGCAATCTATTGAATTTTTTATAAATCTCAACTTTTATTATTGCATCATTTGCACCAATTTTTTCAGGTTTTATTATCCTTAAAATCGGCTCTATTATTGCAAAATCATTTAAAAATTCACTCTTTATAGATAAGTTTTGATTTTGAAAATAATTTATATAAAATTCTAAATCTTTTGAATCTAAAATTTTTGTATTTTGTTTTAATCTTTTTATAGTTTCTATTTTTTCATCAATAATATCTTGTTTTTTTAATAAGTCAGTAAAAAGATTAAAATCTTCATATCCAAAATATAATCCTATTAATACAATAACAGATAGAACAAAATAGTAAAATTTATTAAACTGCTTTTGTGATTTTAATTCAATGGGCTCAAAATTTATTATATCTTTATCATTTAACAATCCTAAATTGATAAAATTTTTTAAAAAATTATCAACAGTTATACTTTTTGAAAATACTTTTGCATAAGGCATAGATAACAAAAATCCATGCAATGAAAGATTTTCAAAAACACCTTCCAAATCTTTTAAATCACCTGCAAAAACTATATTTTTAAAGTCAATATTTCTATATTGCTGTTTTATAAACATCACTGTTCTTGATATATCACTTGCAATATTTTCAGGTCTAAGCAGAGGATTTTCTATATATATAAAACTCTCTCTTCGATATAAAACTTTATCTTCATATGTAGCCACATAAATTATATGATTGTTTTCTATAAAAACTGAAATAAATGTATTTAAATTAGTAGTTTTTTTTGTAGCCGCTTTTAAAGCATGATAATCTGTAGTAATTATTTTTATATTTTCTTTTTTATCTATAGAAGAGATTTTTTCTAAAATTTCGCTCTTTTTAATAGCTTCTATGTGATAAATATTTTGATTGTTTGCTTCATTTTTTTCAGATAGATAGTAATTAAATACAAAATCTTCTTTATACTCTTTTTTTAGATTAAATTCCAATATTTTTTCAATAGTTTTTTCATTTTTTATTGCGCTATTTATAGGAAAATCTTTACTGATTATTTCTGAAGGTAAAAAAGAGATATATATATTTTTTTTGTTTTTTATATAATTTGTAAACTCATTAGTTTCTTGGAAAAATTGTTCAAATTTAATTTCAAAATTTTCTTTTTTTACGTTAGCTTCTAAGATAGAGTATCCATCTTTTTTTATTCTAACTAAATACTTCACTTTTTCTCTTTATATCAATATTTTAGATGACATAGCTATAGCAGCTGTTTCGCTTTTTAGTACCATCTGAGTATCAAATCCTAATGTTTCAAAATTTTTCAAAATTTCCAACTCCTTATCTGAAAAACCTCCCTCACACCCTATCAATACTCTTTGTGGTTTTTTGTTTTCCAATTTTTTTTGGCTAAAGTTAATCAAAACAAAATCTTTATATTTTGCAATAAACTCTTCTATATTTTTTAATATTTCAAACTCTATTAAAGAACTTCTGCCACATTGCTGTGATGATGAAATATTTATTTTATGTAGTTTATCTAAATTTATCTTAAAATTTTTCTGACTTCTATCACAATAGATAAAAGATATTTTGCTAACACCAATCTCATTTAGAAAATGGATACTCTTTTCTATAGTTTTTGGCTCAATTACGCACCATCCAATATGAAGATATCTTTTTGGCAAAACCTCTTTTTTTATCTTTTCTCTTAAAGATAAAATTGCATATCTTTTTGATACATCATCAATTCTATAATAATAAATATATGAATCCTTTAAATTTCTAAATGGAATAGTTTCTCCTACTTTTTCCCTTCTTACCTTAAAAAGATAGTTATATATATCTTTTTCAATTTTTAAAATATCTATGCCACTTTGAGAATGATACACAAACTGCATTAATCTAAAATCCTTGCAAGAATATATACAACCACTCCTGCCAATGCTTCGCTTAAATATATCTTTGAAGCATAACTTTTAAAACTATTTTGTAAATCTTTTTCTGTAGATTTAATAGGTCTTACTTTTTTATATAATAAAATTTGATGAACTAAAATTGCAACTGCTAAAAATATCATCAAAAAAATTTCAATATTCCACAATGTAAATTGTGTAACAGCCATAACAACAATGCCAGTAAATGCAGTCATTCCGAAAATAATATTTTGAATTAGAAGTAAAAATCTAAACCTTTTTGAAAAAATTATAAAATTTTCCTCATTTTTTATAGCAAAAAAAGCTAATTGTGATAAAATCAACAAAATAGCAACACTCATATGTATATGGATAGACATTTTAACCATCTGTTCCAAAAGTAACTCCTTATTTTTATAAAATTATATCAAAAGGAAGCTAATGAAAGTTACTATAAATGAGGCACTTAAAATCATTAAAAATCAAAAATTTTTAAAAAGAATTGAAGTTTTGCCAATAGAATTTGTAAAAAAAAGAGTTTGTGCAAAAGATTATTATGCAAATTTTAATCTTCCAAGATTTGATAATTCTGCTATGGATGGATATGCTATAAAAATTGATGATGCAGGCAAAGAGGTAGAAGTAATAAAAACAGTTCTTGCTGGAGAAATATGTGAAATTGAAGTTAAAAATGGCTTTGCTATCAAAATTATGACTGGAGCAAAAATTCCAAAAGGCACTGAAGCTATAGTTCCTTTTGAAGATGTACAGATAATTAAAGAAAATAAAATTTTACTTCCTAAAAATATAAAAAAATATGCAAATATAAGATTTAGTGGTGAAGATATTAAAAAAGATGAATTAATTATAAAAGAAGGAGATATTCTTGATGGATATAAAATAGGAGTTCTTGCAAGCCAAGGATATTCACATATAGAAGTTTTTAAAAAAGTAAAAGTAGGTATTTTTGCTACAGGGAAGGAGCTAAAACTTCATTTTGAAAAAATAAAACCTCATCAAATATATAATTCAAATACTCCAACATTTTTAACAAGAGCAAAAGAACTTGGATGTGAAGTAACTTTTTTAGGTAGATGTGATGATAATAAAGAGTCTATTAAAGAGCTTATCTTAAGTTCATTAGATCAAGACTTAATCATAACAAGTGGTGGAGTTAGTGTTGGAGAAGCTGATTTTACAAAAGAGTCATTTTTAGAACTTGGGGGAGAGATTTTCTTTGATAAAGTTGAAATAAAACCTGGAAAACCAACAACTTTCGGAAAAATTCAAAACTCTTTTTTTCTAAATCTTCCGGGAAATCCTTTGGCTGCTGCATTAAACTTTGAGATATTTGGAAGATTTATTATAAATCTCTTATCACATAAAAATAGAGTTTTTCAAAATTTTATATTATGTAAATTGAGCCTAGATTTAAAAAATAAGCCCGGAAGAAATGTTGTAATACCTGGCTTTTTTGATGGAGAATATTTTACTCCTTCCAAAAAAAGAGGCCCTGGAATGGTTAGCCCATTAAGTGAATCAAATGGATATATCATTTTAGATAAAGATGTTGAAGTTTTAAAAAAAGATAGATTTGTAAAATTTATACCTATAAAATTTGACTTTTTTACTGATAAATTGAAAGACTTTTATACATATAGTGAGTAGGTAAATCCACCTACTCACTACTCAACTATTTTAGTTTTGAAATATATTCACTTAAAGCTTCTATCTCTTCATCACTTAGGCTTCCAACTTGACCTTTCATAAGAGGTCCCATACCATATTGATTTAAAGTGCCTTCTTTATACCCTTTTATCAATTTAGTAAGTTTTGCTTTATCCATTCCACCAATAGGAGCAGATTTACCAAGAGCCTTTTTTTCACCTTTGCTTCCATGACATCCTGCGCATTTAGCATATAAAGATACTGCATTAATCTCTTTTTTTGTTTCTTCTACCTTTTGTTCAATATCTTCTTTAACCTTTTCTACTGGAGATTGGGCTTTTTCAGATTTTTCTTGAGGTGCTTCTTTAGGCTTTTCAATCTTTTTTTCTACCTTTTGAACCTGCTCTTTTTTTACCTCAACACTTTTTTTAGCCTCTTCTTTTGGCTTTTCGCCACATCCTACAAATAATAAACCTGCTGTTACGACTGAAATTAATAGAAACTTTTTCATTTCCCCTCCTTTATATCTCTTTTGGATTAATAAACATTTCACCTTTTAAAAGTTTATCCCACATTAAACTATCGGTCCACTCCTCTTTAATACCTTCAGAAAAAATGATCTCTTTTAAATCAATTGGAATCATTTTTTCATTATATGCATCAAATCTATCACATTTTGCATAACCGGTATCTGTTTCATGAACGATTACACTATCTATTGTAACATTTTTTTCTTCATTTACCATAATAGTTTGATTTAATACATGATCAACCATAACAAAAAAAATTCTAGCAAACTGCTCTGCACTTGGATTTACTGGAATCTCTATCCATCTTCTACTCCATTTTTTCATATCCTTTAAATATTCAGGATTATCTTTACTCCATAATGTAATAGCATGATCAAATGAATCAATTAACTCTTTTATTGTAAGTTTTGTAAGTCCAAAATCATAAACCATCTGCCCTCTATCAAGAGTGTCTGATTTAAAAAAAAGCTCCACTTTATATGAATGCCCATGAATACTTTGGGAACATCTTTTTGATATACAATTTCTAACAATATGGGCATTTTCAAACTTAAATAGTTTTCTTATTATCATCTTTTCCTCTTTTTAACATTGGAAATTAAAACTTCTCATCTTCCTCCCTTACCACCTTACCACCCAAATCTAACCGCAAACTTGTTTCGCTTTGCTCAACTTCGTTTGCTTCAAGGTAAACCAGCCTCTCGTATGTTCGGCACGAAAAACCTTGTTTTTCGGACTCACATATACTCAAGGCTTTCGCTCGGGCACTAACGATAAGCAGTTATCGTTCTAAAGCTTCGCTTTGCCCTCGCTCACTTACCTTCTTATCTCCCTATTCCAAAGTCTAACATGAAGTCTGTCACTATAAATAAATCCATATATTAAACAAAATTCAGCAACAGCTTTATCATGCTTTTTTAAAATATCGATTTTATCTCCAAGAGGCATACAAAAAATTTCAACTTCAGGATAAGGTTCTACAATATCAACTATTTCATCAATGGCACGAGTTTCAATCAATCCTCTATCAAGAGTAAATTTAAAAAAAGAGAATTTTGTATTTTTTACAATTTTATCAATTGCTTTTTTATTGACTCTTTTTTCATAAGGATCGCCACAGTTACTTAATTTTACCGCCATTGCAAAAATAACATCTTTATATGCACTATATTTTTCAAAATCTATTTCTATAGTTGTATTTGTCTCAATTGTAACTATAAAACCATTTTCTATTAAATATTTAACAAATTCATAAAATGACTTATCTGTTGCATAAAGCAGGGGCTCTCCACCAGTTAAAACAATATGAGGTTTAAAATCTAAATTTTCTAAATAATCATTTAAAATTTCTATTAACTCTTTATAATCTTTAATCTCTTTCCACTCTTTTTGAAACAAATCTCTTTTAACAGCTCTAATAGTATCACATCCATATACAATTTTACCCTTTACAAAATATTCACCAAAAGATGGGCATTTTAAATTACATCCACCAAATCGGAAAAATATACTTGGTGTTCCAACAAATTTACCCTCTCCTTGTATACTATAGAAGTGTTCGACAAGATACAGCATTTATTTCCTTTTGATGTAATACATTAGTCATTAGTCATTAAGACCTTAAAAAATTACAAATTGAACGAAGGCTTTGTATTTTGTCCTCGCTTTGCTGCGGGGTTGTCGCCTTCGGCTCGGACACCTAGAAAATTTTATGTTGGCCTTTAGGCCAAAAAAGTGCACTCACCCGTAAGGGCGCTTGCGTTTGCACTTTTTAATAAAATTTTTAAGCGTTAGTAAACTAAAAATTTCAACTCGCCTAAGTGAAATTTGATAATTTTTCAGAACATTAAATTACCAATTCCAAATTACAAATTACTAATTAAAAATCATCCCCCTGTCTCATAAAAAGCCCTATTTGAAGCTTCACTCTCTTCTTCACTCCAGCGATTCTCTTTTGGTTTATTTCTTAAAACTTCTTTTAAAATTTCAACTGCTCTGTCTATATCTCCTGCTTGAACTGCATCTTTGATACTCATAGCTTCATCAAAATATAAACAAGGAATCAAATATCCTTCAGCGGTAAGTCTAATTCGATTACATGTTTCGCAAAAATCGTGTTTATGAGGATCTATAAGTCCAAAAATGTAATCTTCATTTTTTATTTTGTATAAAAATGCAGGTGAGCTGCCTTTTCTGCCAATTTTTTCAATTTCATATTTCTCTTTAATCTTATTTAATATCTCTTTTCCCTGCATACCTTTTAAACTACTATGGGCATGGACATTTTCCATATACTCTATAAACCTTACCTGCATACCTCTATCTTTACAAAAATCCAAAATATCAACTATCTCATCCTCATTAACACCTTTTAATGGAACCATATTTATTTTTACTTTTAATCCAACTTTTAAAGCCTCTTCAATTCCATCCAGAACATTTCGTAAAACATCTTTTCCAGCAATTTTAGCTGCAACCTCTGGCTTTAGACTATCAAGAGAGATATTTAATCTTTTAAGACCTGCTTCTTTTAAATCTTTTGCAATAGATTTTAATAGATATCCATTAGTTGTCATAGCTAAATCTATATCATTTTTATAATCATATATCATCTTTATAAATTTATCTAAATCTGCTCTTAATGTTGGCTCTCCACCAGTTAATCTTATCTTTGTGATTCCCTCATCAATAGCAGCTTTTATAAATTTAAAAAGATCTTCAAAACTTAGAAGATTTTCTTTTGGAACCCATGAAAACGGTTTTTCTGGCATACAATATTGACATCTAAAATTGCATCTCTCAGTCAAAGATACTCTTAAATAGTTAACTTCTCTTCCATGTCCATCAATTAGCATATCTACCTCTTTTTTAGAGTTAAGGATTAAGAATTAAGAATTAAGATTTAAGTATTAAGAATTAAGAGTTAAATTAAATTGAATATTAGCCACTTCACAGCTTCTCTGCTTCACAGTTATCACTTTTTATTTATTTAATTCTTAGCTCTTAACACTTAAATCTAATAATACAAGATTTTACCTAAAAGAAGAAGGTGAGTAAATGAAGTAGGTCAAATTTTTAAATTCAAGAGGCAAAAGCCTCTCGAAATTATTAATGTAAATCTCTCCAGATTTTCTTTTTCCATGCATAAGCAAGAAGAGAAAAGATAACAAAATAAAGAAGAATCCACGGTCCAAGAGAGTTTCTTTTATCTTTTTTTCTATCTCCAACTTTTTCCATGTATTCAATAACTTTATGAGTTGAAGCTTCAGTCAAACCAACTCTTGGCATTGCTGTTCCATGAAGAATTTTTTGAGGATCTTCTACAAAATCTCTAATATATTCATGGCCTCTTGATCTTATATACATGCTTAAATCTGGTGGATTAGTACCAAGATATTTTTTAAGATTAGCCTGATATTCAGCATGTTTTTTATTAAATTCAGCTTTTTGAAGTTCTGTATCCATTTTAGGCTTTTCACCAATTACATACCAATTATCATATTTCATATCGTGGCATCTACCACAAGCGTTAACAAATGCTTCTTTTGCACTCACTTCTTTTGGTGCAATAGATTTTAGATAAGCAACTATATCAGCAACCTCTTGTTCTAAATCACCACCAGTTCCATAAAAGTTAGGCATTGGAAAAGGTCTTTTGTCATTAAATTTATGTGTAAGTTTCATAGCATGAGCTGGATTTTTTATAATTGCTGCAAGAAATTTCTCATCATACAATGCTCCTGCTGTACTTAAATCTGGTGGATTAACACCATAGCTAGCACTAGCTGCAACAGGATCCATTGGAGCAGGCATTCCTTGAGATTTTACAGAGTGACATCCTACACATCCAGCATTCATAAAAACCTCTGCACCCTTTTGTGCATTTCCTTTTTTAGCTAGAGCAGGAAGATCTTCATATTTAAAAGTAGCAGGCTCATGGTGTGCATGCATTTGAGAATGTGCAAATGGTTCTACTCCCCAATATGTTATAAGAGTAAATATAACTACAACAATTAATATTTTAATCTCTCTCATAGCACACCTCCTGCTCTCTTAGCTTCCCTTTTTGTAATGATAGGAAGAACTATCAATAAAAGAATTAAAAATGTAATAGATGCAAAAAAGCCTATCCAAGCATTTGCACCTGTTGGAGGGAGTTTTCCCCAGATAGTAAGAACAATCATATCCACTAAAAGAATCCAAAACCAAATATTAAATGCACCTCTTTTATGAGCTGGGGCTACAACATCACTTCTATCTAACCAAGGCATTAAAAAGAATATAACATTTGCAATTCCAAATGCCATAAGACCAATATCCATTGCAGAAAGTGGCCCTACATCAAAGAAAAATCCTCTAAGAACCTCATAACTCCATAAGAAATACCATTCTGGATAGATATGTGGTGGAGTTTTCATTGGATTTGCTGGATCAAAGTTAATTGGGTCCATTGCAAAATTGTAATGATAAAAAAC
Source organism: Nitrosophilus kaiyonis (assembly GCF_027943725.1). Lineage (NCBI taxonomy): Bacteria > Pseudomonadati > Campylobacterota > Epsilonproteobacteria > Nautiliales > Nitratiruptoraceae > Nitrosophilus > Nitrosophilus kaiyonis. The sequence continues at coordinate 405,963 of NZ_AP025696.1, forward strand.
AAGATAAAAATAGAAAATCATAAATACACCAACTACAAAAAGGTCTTTACTAATAAAAACTGGCCAAAATGGTATAACTTTTGATTCAGCTTTTCTTCCAGCTTTATATTTTTCTGCTTCTGCGTCAAAATCTATATCTTCACCCTCTTGGTTATTAACATGAGGAATTCTTAATGAATAAAAGTGAAGACCAATTATCATCATAATAATTAATGGCAATAATAATACATGGAGCATAAAAAATCTAGTTAATGTTGCATCTGCAACATAAAAGTTACCTCTAATCCAGATTACTAGTTCATCACCAATAAAAGGAATACCACCAAATAGGTTTGTAATAACTTGAGCTGCCCAGTAACTCATTTGTCCCCAAGGAAGCATATAACCACTGAAAGCTTCAGCAGAAAAAGTCACAAAAAGTAGCATACCTGAAATCCATATCATTTCACGGCCCCTTTTATACGAGCCATAATATATACCTGTAAACATATGTATATAAATAACTAAAAATACAACAGAGGCTGCAACACCATGCATGTGTCTCCAAAGCCATCCATACCATACCTCTTGCATAATAGTATAGTTTACACTATCAAATGCAAGCTTTGTATCTGGCTTATAATACATTAAAAGAAAAATACCACTGATAACAAGTATAGTGAACATTGTCATCAATACAACACCCATTGCCCAAAGAAAATTGATATTTTTTGGTACCCAATACTCAGCAGCCAAAACTTTCCAAAGAGTTTTGGTAGCAAGTCTTTGGTCTAACCATTCTCCTATGCTATTCGCCTTTTCAAAATGTGCCATATCTTGCTCCTTACGCTTTACCAACTAATTTTTTATACTCAGGTCCCTCTTCTCCCAATACCAACTTAGTTCCTTCTATCTTAAATGGAGGAATATCAAAAGGTCTTGGAGGAGGTCCAAATGTATTAGTCCCACAAGCATCAAATTCACCACCGTGGCAAGCACATTTGAATATCTTTTTATCAGGTTCCCAAGCAGGAATACATCCTAGGTGTGTACATAGGCCAATTCTTACCAAATAGTCGCCTTCGCCTACTTTCACATCTGCATTATCACACTTTTTTAGATCAGTATGATCTTTTTTTAGTATAAAAATAGGTTTACCTCTCCAAGTAACAGTTCTAAATTCACCTGGTTTCATTGGTGAAAGATCAACTGTAGTAAATCCTGCTGCCATAACACTTGGTAATGGATCCCAAGTTCTTTTCATGGCATAAAGAGCTGCAACTCCACCAGCAGCTGCAAACCCACCAAAGACCATTCCTAAAAAGTCGCGTCTTTTTTGATCTGCCATATGACGTCCTTTCATTTTTTAATTAAATAGTCGAGCTTATTCTAATATAATAGAAATTAAAAAATCATAAAAAAAGATTATTTTTCAAATTTGTTGCAGTAATTGTCACATTTTTTTCATATAAAATATTTTTATTAAGAATAAATTCAGTTTCTATTGCATTTTTTACAAGATTTTTATCAAATTTTTCAATAACTTTTACACCTAAGGAAGAAAAAAGAGGAATTAAATTTGAATCTTTGTCTTCTCTTTGAATATATATAACATCTGCACCAGATGCTATTGCTTCTAAAGAACTCTGAGCAGATGAAGATATAAATAGTTTAGTTTTTTTTATCACTTCTTCATAATCTTCAATCTCAAATATATTTTTATAATATTTTTTTAATTCATCAGAGTAATTTATAAAAAAATAAAAACCTTCTAATAAATTCATATTTAAATCTTCAAATATATTTGAAACCTTAAGTAAATCTTTTTCATAATCATCATCACCAAAAAAGAAGGTTTTATCAATATTTTTTTCAAAATCTCCAAAATATTTTTTATCAACAAGAATAGAGTTTATTATATTTTCTCCTTTTAGATAAGGAGATATTAAAATCTCTCCTTTTTTTGGTTTATCTTTAGGATTATCGCTAATTCTTATAAATTTTCCAAAAAAATCTATCATATCTTGATGCATCAAATCATTATATTCATCACTATCAAAAATAATAATATCTCCCCTTTGGCATATATTCGCCATATTTCTTACATCATCTATACCTACGCTTCTTTTAACTCCTAAATCACTTTTTGCATAACTTGCTGCTCTAAAATCTTGAACCATTAAAAGAGGATTATATTCATCAAACTCTTTCATTAATGCAACTGTTCTTCTTAATCTATCAAGACCTATTCTATGCCCCGTTTTTGCATAAAAATATAGATTCATAAAATTCCTTTAAATGTTTTTTTGACATTAGTCATTAGATATTGGTGTATTAGTTATTAGTGTATTGGTATATTAGATATATAATTTTTTACCAATAACTAATAACCAATATACCAATTACCTTTTTCTCACTAACTACTCTTCTTCTTTTCTCTCATCTTAATGTAAATATGAAGTATCTCTATAGCAGCTGGTGTTATTCCACTTATTTCACTTGCTGCAAATAGTGTTGGAGGTTTAAATTTTTTAAGTTTTTCTTTTACCTCATTTGATAAACCACTAATACTATCTATATCTAAATCTTGTGGGATTTTTATATTCATTAACTCTTTCATTCTATCAATTTGGCTTTTTTGCTTTTGAATATATTGATGATATTTTGATTCAATTAATATCTGCTCTTTAGCTTCAGGGCTAAAATCTTTTATAATTGGAGCCAATTTTTCTAACTTTTCTATAGTAAAACTACTTCTTGATGCAATATTTTTCAAACTTGTTTTATCTGTAATTTTTTCTTCGCTTATACTTTCTAAAAATTTCAGAGTCTCTTTAGTTGGAGTTAAATAGTTTTCTTCTAAATATTTTAAACCTTTTTCAATTTCCTCTTTTTTCTTTAGCATTTTAGAGTATGTATCTTCATCAATAAGTCCTATTTTATGACCATAGTGCATAAGTCTTAAATCTGCATTATCTTCTCTTAATAAAAGTCTGTATTCTGCTCTACTTGTAAACATTCTATAAGGCTCTTTTGTACCTTTTGTTACCAAATCATCAATTAAAACCCCAATATATGCTTCATCTCTTCTTAGAATAAGTGGCTCTTTTTCTTTTATAGCCAAACTTGCATTTATTCCAGCCATAAGCCCTTGTGCAGCTGCTTCTTCATATCCAGTTGTTCCATTTATCTGACCTGCTAAATAGAGGCCCTCAATTTTTTTAGTTTCTAATGTGTGTTTAAGTTCAGTTGGATCAACCCAGTCATACTCTATTGCATATCCATATCTTACAATTTCAGCTTTTTCTAAACCTTTTACACTTCTTATCATATCCCTTTGAACATCTGGGGGCAAAGAAGTACTCATTCCATTTATATAATATTCTGTTGCCTCTAATGTTTGAGGCTCAACAAAAATATGGTGTCTCTCTTTATCCCTAAATCTATATATTTTATCCTCAATGCTTGGACAATATCTTGGCCCCACTCCTTCAATTTGACCTGTGAAAAGAGGGGCTCTACTAAAATTTGACTCAATTATTTCGTGAGTTCTTTCATTTGTATATGTTACATAACAAGGAAGCTGTGTAGGATTAAAATTTTTTCTATCAGTCCTAAAACTAAATGGGATTGGATTTTCATCTCCACTTTGAATCTCCATTTTTGAAAAATCTATACTTTTTGCATCGATTCTTGCACAAGTCCCTGTTTTAAGCCTTCCCATTTTTAAACCAAAACTTTTTAAACATTCACTAAGTTTTTTTGATGGAAACTCACCTGCTCGTCCAGCCTCTTGCTTTATCTCACCTATATGAACAAGCCCCTTTAAAAATGTTCCTGTTGTTACAATAACTTTTTTTGCATGATATACATTTTTAAGATTTGTTAAAACTCCTATAACTTTTGAATTTTTTACCAAAATTTCATCAACCATCTCTTGAGAAACTTCAAGATTTGGAGTATTTAAAACAACTGTTCTCATATAAATTCTATATCTATCCATATCAATTTGAGCCCTGCTTCCTCTAACTGCGGGCCCTTTTGAAGCATTTAATATTCTAAATTGAATACCTGTTTTATCAGTTGTAAGCCCCATCTGCCCACCAAGAGCATCTATCTCTTTTACAAGATGCCCTTTTGCAAGACCTCCAATAGCTGGGTTACAACTCGCAGCACCAATTTGTTCAGCTAAAATTGTTATCATTAATGTTTTCAGCCCCATTCTTGCAGCAGCTAAACTGGCTTCAATACCGGCGTGTCCACCTCCAATAACAATTACATCATATTTCATTTCAATCCTCTTTAGGCTATAATTTTATGCTATTTATACAATAGTTAAAGATAAAAATCAAGGTATAAAATGTTCACAGGACTTATAAGAGAGATTGCAAAAGTTGAAAGTTTTAATGGTAAATTTTTAAGATTAAAAGCAAAATATAGACCAAATTTAGGTGACTCTATAGCTATAAATGGAGCATGTTTAAGTGTAACTAAAATTTTTGATAATGGATTTGAAGTTGAAGTTAGTGATGAAACAAGAAAGATCGTTGCTTTAGAAAATTATAAAGATTTAGTTCATATTGAACCAGCTATGAAACTTAGCGATAGATTAGAAGGACATATTGTTCAAGGTCATATCGATTGTGTTGGCGTAATAGAAAAAATTGAAAAAAAAATTAATTCATACGATTTTTATATAAAAATACCAAAAAGTTATATAAAATTTGTAATACCAAAAGGAAGTATAGCAGTCGATGGAGTAAGCTTGACTGTAAATGATGTTTTTGAAGATAGTTTTAGATTAACAATTATTCCATTAACAATGAAAGAGACTCTTTTTGGAAAATATAAAATAAAAAGAAGAGTAAATATTGAAACAGATATGTTTGCTAGATATCTATATTATATGTTTAAAAAAGAGAAAAAAATTAGTTGGGAAGAGATTGAGAGAATACAGGCTATTTTTTGATATTAGGAATTGGTAATTAGGAATTAGTAAAAGATATATAAAAACACTAATTCCTAATTCCAAATTACAAAAGGAAACAGATGCGACTTTTTCTTGGAACTTTTGCAAAAATTGAAGGGTTTGAAAATATAAAAAAAGATTTTTCAAATATTATTGAAGGGAAATGGGTAGAAGATGAAAATATTCATTTAACCTATATATTTTTGGGAAATGTAGAAGATCCAAAAGAGATTATTTTAAAATTAAAAGATATTAAATTTAAAAAAAAGAGTATCAATATAAGAGGATTAGGATATTTTGGAAGACCTCCAAAAATTTTATATGCAAATATAAATGATAAAGAGATAAAAAAGCTATATGAAAAATTATGTAAAAAACTACATCTTGATATAGATGATAATTTTATCTCTCATATTACTTTAATTAGAATAAAAAAAGTAAAAGGAATAAAAAAATTTTTGGAAATGGTTGAAAAATATAAAAATAGAAAACTTGGTGTTCTTCATTTAAAGTTAGCTCTAATTAAAAGTGAACTCACACCAAAAGGTCCTAAATATTCTATAATAAAAGAGTTTTAAATGAATTTTTTTGATTACGAAACACCAATAATTGATGAAAATTTTGACACTTTATTTGAAAATAAAAATATAAAAATTCAAAGAATAGTATCAAGTAATATTGATACACCTAAAGAGTTTTTGCAAAAAGAGAATGAATGGGTGATTTTATTAAAGGGTGAAGCTGAAATAGAAATGAATAATAAAAAATATAATATAAAAAAAGGCGAATATATTTTTATTCCTTCAAATACTCCTCATAAACTACTAAAAACCAAAGAAGGCACTCTTTGGCTTGCAATTCATTTTATTTAAAATCCTCTTCACTAAATTTTTCCACTTGATATGTAAAAATTTCAGGATGAAGTTCTAAACAGTTTGGTCTAAGGCCAGCTTTTAAACATAGATGTGCAAAAAACTGATCAAAATCACTCAATTCCTCCCAAACTTGTGGTAAAAAAGTTGCTTGATATCCATCCAATTTTAAAACAACACCATCAATATTTGGCCTAATTTTGCTCTTTAAATCTTGAATATCTTTATATTCAAGAGGTTTTGGCTCGCTTAAAACAGATATCTCTATAGATATTTTGTCAAATTCATCAGGAGCTAATGGAGGAAATCTTGGATCACTAAAAGCTGCTGCCTTTGCATTTTCTATAACATCATCAATTAAAGGTCTATATGCCACAAGAGAGCCGATACATCCTCTAAGAGAGCTTCTTTCATTTATTGTTACAAATACAGCACCTGGTTTTTTTAATTCAGGAAACATATCAATAAGTCTTTTTTTGACATCCTCATTTAACTCTTTGTGTCCAATAAATTCCTCTTTTATTGCAATTCTTGCAATATTTAAAAGAGTTCTTTTTAGATTTTCTTCCATAACTATTCCTTTTCTAAAAATATTTTATCTTTACCACTCTTTTTAGCTTCATAAAGCAGTTTATCTGCTCTTGAAAAAATTGATTTAAAATCATCTTCTTCTTTTAGCTTTGCAACTCCTGCACTAAAAGTAATTGATTTATTTAAAATATCAAATTTTTTCCTTTTAATGTTTTCTTTGATTCTATTTAAAATATTTTCTACTATATCTTTAGAAAGCCCTAAAAATATAATAGCAAACTCTTCACCACCAATTCTAAAAACAAGATCATTTCCTCTTAATGAATGTTTTAAAACTTTTGAAAACTCTTTTAAAACCATATCTCCTATTTGATGACCATATGTATCATTTATATTTTTAAAATTATCTATATCTAAAATGGCAAACTATAAATCTTCTTTCTCTTCTTTAGCAATCTTTATTTGCTCTTTAGAAATTTTTTCAAAAAAAGTCCTATTATAAAGGTTTGTTAATTTATCTTTTATTGCCATCTCTTGAAGTTTTTGTTCATAATTATAATTTTTTGTAATATCTATAAAAATAACTGCATATTCATTCTCTTTAATTTTTGAAGCTTTTACTAAAAAAATAAAATTTTTATTGTTATAAGCGATTTTTACTTTATATGGTCTATTTATATTTTCTATTAAAATATCTATCCAATTTTTATTATTAATTTTAGATGGTAAAAAGCCTTCTTCCTCAACAAAAAAATCACATATGCATTTATGTTTTTTGGTAAAATCTTCAATATTTTTATAATCTTTAAAATAGTCAAAAAATCTTCTATTTGCATATTTAATTTTTTTACCATCTGTTAAAATTATTATCTCTTGCAAAGAATCTAATATATTAAAGTAGTATATATTTCTCTCTTTTAATGCTCTCTCTTTATCTTTTGAATATATAAATATTATTAAAGCAATGAAAATTGTAATAACAGCAAAAAATATAAAAATTCTTAAAAAAATACTATTTTGATAAAGAGCAGATTTAATATCATTTTTGTCTTTTAAAAAAATAGCCCATCCTACAATATTTTTTTGAAAATCTTTAATAGGATAGCTATAAATATAATATTTTTCGCTCTTTATAAAATTTCTACTTTTTATAATTTTTTCAATATCTGTATTTTTTATAGTATTTAAAATATTATTATCTATATTAAAATTTGCAATATAATATCCATCAATAAATTTTTTTGATATTGGATATTTGAATCTGTTTTTATATTTTTTATCGGCTAATATTACTATTTCATATCCAAGTTTTTTCATATTTTTTTCAATTGAGTTAAAATGGCTAATTGTCTCTACAAAACCAAGAAGTTTTTTGTTTTCATAAATAGGAGAGATAGCATTTAAACCTATTGTGTATTTACAAATAGAGATAGTTTTTAAATATTTTGGATTTTCAATTAGATATTTTATATCATCTCTGCAATTAGATAGATTATCTCCTTTTCTTTTAGACCAGCTTCTGTAAATAGAGATACCATTTTTATCAAAAATTTGAATCCATATATTTTTATAATTTGTATATTTTTTATAAAGAGATGGTAAAGTTTTGATTTTATTTAGAAAAGAATTTTTATTTTTAAAAATTTCATATAAATGTGGATCATTAGCTAAAGTCAGGCTAATTGCCATGGTACTTTTTAATTTATTATCTATCTCGTTTTCAAACTCTTTTGTTGCAGTTCTAAAAGAGTTGATTACAAAGTTTTTTGTAAAACTATTTAAATTTTCATATCCAAAAATTATAAAAATAGTAAAAAGTATAAATAAGAAACTATATCTTTTTAACATCTTTATCTCTTAAAGGTTGAGAACTGCTTCTTCTTTTTTTCTCTTTCATATTTATCTCTTTGAAAGGAAGAGATTTAAAAGAAGCAATAGTCTGCTTTTTTAACCCTTCTATTTCTCTTTCATATACCCTAAATCCAGCTTCATAAAGTGCAAGTCTAACTGGCGTTGCAATAGAGTATGTTGTTATAAGAGCATTATAATCTAAAATTTTTGAAATATCTTTAAAATATTCGACCGTCCATAAAAGTGGATTTTTTTTAGGACTAAATGGATCTTGATAAACGATATCAATTTTTTTATCAATTTTTTTTATTATATCTCTTGCATTACCTATTTTAACTTCAATCTTAATATTTTCATCTTCATAATAAAAATCATTGCTTATTTTTTCAATAATATCTTTCAAAAAATCAAACTCTTTTGGATAGGAAAAATTTTTTAATGATTGAACCAGTTCTTTATCCATTTCAGGAGAGATAATGTGAATTTTTTTATTAATATTTTCTTTTTTTAGATAATAAAGAGTAGAAAAAGTGTTGTAACCAAGACCAAAACATATATCTAAAATCGTTATATCATCTTTTTTTTCAAAAAATTTAAATGCAACTTCAACATGCTTTTTTAATGATTCACTAAGTGCACCATCTTTTATATTATGGTAGCACTCATCAAAATTTTCACTGTATGCTGTAAAAGTTCCATCTAAACTTTTAACTATTTTCATCAATAAGCTCTTTAAATTTTTCAGGTGGTCTACCTAAAACAGCTTTATCGCCTTTTATCAATATTGGCCTTTCAATTAGTTTTGGATGTTCGCACATAGCCTTTAAAATTGTCTCTTCGTCAGCATCTTTGAGTCCAAGTTCACGAAAAAGTTTCTCTTTTTTTCTTACCAATTCGCTTGGCTTCATATTTAATTTTTTCAATACCTCTTGTAACTCTTCACAAGTTGGAGGATTATCTAAATATTTTCTAACCTCTACATCTAAACCTTCTAAAATTTTAAATCCTTCTCTACTTTTTGCACATCTTGGATTATGCCACAAAATGTATTTTGCCATATTTCACCTCACAATATTTCATCAAGCTCTGCAAACATTAAAGCTTCTATAATATCTTCTATATACATATTTTCTCTTGCTAAAAGTGCACGCGCTCCAAGCTCAAAAACATCCTCAAGCTCTTCATTTTTACTGTTAACTATAATATAATCAAACATCTCATTTTCAAAACTATCTTTAAATTGATAATCTTTTATTTTGCCACTTTCTGTATCAATAAATGCAAAACTTTTAGCTTTATTAATTGATACTATCTTAGCCTCTTCTATATCACTCTTATCAACTGGTATAACAACTAACATATTTTTATCCTATTACAATAATCTCTTCAGGATTTACATCACATTTATGGATATCAATCTTGCTTAAATCCAAAGCCAATTCTTTATTATCCATTATTCCTATACCCTTTTCAATAATATGTTTAGCTATTTTTTGAGCGCCATTTAATGAATGCATATAACAACTTCCACATTGATAAATATTTAACTCTGGAATATCTTTAATATCTTTTAGGTCTAAAATATCTCTCATACTTTTTTCCCAAGCTTGTGCAACTTCTAATTGTGTAGGTTTTCCAATAACGCTCATATAAAATCCAGTTCTGCATCCCATTGGAGATATATCAATAATTTCTACAGTTTCACTGTTTAAATGATCTCTCATAAAACCAGCAAAGAGATGCTCTAAAGTATGAATTCCTTTTTCGCTCATGATTTCAACATTTGGTTTACAAAATCTTAAATCATAAACTCTTATATTATCTCCACAAGGAGTTTGCATATCCTTTGCTACTCTTACTCCAGGAGCATTCATTTTTGTATGATCAACCATAAAACTCTCAAGTAATGGCATAATTAATCCTTATATATTTTTTGAAATTTTATCATAAATAAAAAACGAGGATTGCAGAAAATGAAGAAATAGTATTAATTTTTATTTAAAATAAAAAAAGAGGCAAATCGCATTATTGCGATTTTTATACTCCTGCCTCTTCTCTTCTTTGAAGATTTTCCCATCTTGTATCAACAGCTTTTTGCCACAAGTCAATAATATGTCTATTTTCAGGTTTAAATAGATGTCTAAATCTTGGCTGAGCAGCAAGATACTCTTCAACAGGTATTTTATTTTTAGGTCTATAAGTGATATTTAATTTTGTACTATAGATAATTCCATGCTCATCTCTTTCATTAATGATTTCATAAAGAGGCCATACACAGCTTTCAACCCCAAGGTCACTAACTTCTATAGTATCTTCTGGAGCATGTTTCCACTCAGTTGTACAAGCACTTTGAGCATTAATATAAACTGGCCCTTTTGCTTCAAAACCTTTTTGAACTTTTTTTACTAAATCTTTCCATTTAGATGGACTAACTTGTGCTACATATGGAGCTCCATGGTCAGCCATTATTTCAACCATGCTTTTTTTCATCATCTTCTCACCATAGCTGACAGTTCCAGCTGGACTTGTTGTTGTGCTTGCACCAATAGGAGTAGAAGAGCTTCTTTGACCACCAGTATTTGCATATACTTCATTATCTAAACATACATACATAAAATTGTGGCCTCTTTCAAATGCTCCACTTAAACTCTGAAATCCTATATCATATGTTCCACCATCACCACCAAATGCTACAAATTTTGGCTCACGTCCCTCTTCTATCATCTTTTTTGTAGCTTCAGGAAGTCTTCCTTTTCTTTTTAATACTTGATATGCTGCTTCTGCTGTTGCAATAGCAACTGCTGCATTTTCAAACCCTATATGAATCCAACTAACATCCCAACTTGTTCTTGGATATACAGCTGTACAAACTTCTAAACATCCCGTTGCAGTTGCAACAATTACAGGATCATTTGTTGCATTTAATACTTCTCTTACTATAATATTGTGCGAACACCCGGGACACATTAAGTTCCCGCCTTCATATCTATCATTTGAAAGAGAAAACTCTTTTAAATTTTTTATCTTTTTAGTCATTTTATTCTCCTTGCTTGATTAAAAAAAGCTAAGTTTTGGACCTCTTAGCCCAATAAATTGCTGTAATGGATACTTAGCTTCACCAGCTTTTGCACATTCATCTAACTGTTTATAAATATCTAACAACTGTTCAATTGTTGTATCTCTTCCGCCAAGTCCATAAATATAATTTAAAAGAATTGGAGATTTTCCAGTTGCAAGCATAGCTGCACTTATTTCATTAAACATTGCTCCCATAGTTCCACCTGGAGCACTTCTATCCATAATACCAACTGCTTTAATATTTGATAGAGCCTCAGCTATTTCTTTAAATGGGAAAGGTCTTAAAACTCTAAGACTTACAACACCAGCTTTTACTCCATTTTCTCTCATTTTGTCAGCTGCAATTTCTGCACTCTCAACAGTAGTTCCAAGAGCAAAAATTGCAATATCTGCATCATCCATTTTATATTTATACACTAAATCATACTCTCTACCTGTTAAATCTTTAAACTCTTCAAAAACTTTTTTTATCACTTTTGTTGAATTCATTAAATCATTATGCTGTCTTGCTTTATGTTCAAAATGCCAATCCTCTTCTGTTTGAACACCATGTGTTACAGGGTTAGAAACATCTAACATCGTATTTACAGGTTTGTATTCACCTATAAATGCTGCTGCATCCTCATCTTGTAAAGGTTTTACATTTTGTGCTGTATGAGAACAGATAAATCCATCTTGATGTACCATTACTGGAAGTCTAACATCTAAATCCTCTCCAATTTTAAAAGCCATTAAAGTTAAATCATAAGCTTCTTGAGGATTGTATGAACAAAGATTTATCCATCCAGCATCTCTACCTAAATACATATCTGAATGGTCCCCATTAACATTCAATGGAGCTGCAAGCGCTCTGTTAACCACTGTCAGTACTATAGGCAGTCTCATACCGCTTGCTTGGTATAATACTTCAACCATTAAAGCAAAACCTTGAGAACTTGTTGCAGTAGCAGCCCTTGCTCCTGCAGCACTTGCTGCAACACAACCACTCATAGCAGAGTGTTCACTCTCAACCATAATAAAATCACCATCTACATAACCATCTGCTAAAAATTTTGAATAATTTTGTACTATCGGTGTAGAAGGAGTAATAGGATATGCTGCAACTACATCAACTTGAGCTTGTCTAAGTGCCTGAGCTGCAGCCATATTTCCATCCCAAACCTCTACTTCATTTAATTCATACTTTTTTGCCATCTTCTTTTCCTTTATTTCTTTTCTTTTTTAGGCCAATTTTTTAAAGCCTCTTCATTTTCCATATGCTCTGGAAACATTAAAAGAGATTTTGGATTTGTTGGACAAACTTCAACACAAATACCACACCCTTTACATGGATCATACTGTATTCCTATCATTTTTTTATCTCTACTAAGTATTGCTATATCTGGACAGAAAACCCAGCAAAATTGACAATCAATACATAGATCTCTATTAAAAACAGGTTTTTCTACCCTCCAATCACCAACACTATATTCATGAGAGTTTGTTGGAGCATATGGTCTCTCTTCAGGTTTTACCTCAACAACATCCTCTACCGGCTCTTCAAAAGAGAAAAGAGCTGCTCCAGGAATTAGCTCATTCCAACCTAAATCTTTAATATCTTTTGCCATTTTCTATCCTTTATTTAACTTCGTTATAGGCTCTCTCAATTGCAGCCATATTTGCATCTATTATTTTTTGAGGAAATTTACTTAAAACTTTTTTCATAGCATCTTGAAAATAATCAAGTTCAAACATACCTGATACTTTCATCAAAGCACCAAGCATTGGAGCATTTGGAATTGCTCTTCCAATTGTGTCAAGAGAGATTTGCATACAATCAACAACATAAACATCTTTGCCCTCTAATTTTGGTTGAGACTTTATAAGCTCTTCTTTGCTTAAATGTGTTGTGATTATATATTTGGTTGTATCTTTCTCATTTGCAGTAATGTCTGCAGTATATGTTAGACCCGGATCTATAACAAGTACATAATCTGGCCTCATAAATTTTTCATGGTTTAATATTGGTTTATCATCAACCCTGTTATATGCAGTCATTGCTGCTCCACGCTTTGCCGAACCGTAAAACGCAAATGCTTGTACATATTTACCCGTATTTGCAACAACATCGGCAAGACCTTTAGCTCCGGTTACAGCACCTTGTCCAGCGCGGCTATGCCATCTAATCTCTAACATAATAACTCCTCTTCTTTTATAAAAAAATAAATATAGTTTGTTGCTTAATTGTAATCATTTTGTTCTTAAATAAGGCTTTATTATGTTATAAGTGTAGTATGTTAAGTGTATTTAATATAGATTTTTTTCAATTTTTTTCACACTTTTTTACAAACTTTACTGCTTCAAATGAGTCATTTTTAATATGGATTGCACATCTTTTTAATTCATTTAAAGAGCCATATCCACATGTTAGTGCTATGCTTTTAATATCAGCAGCATTTGCTGATTCAATATCTAAACATGTATCACCTATCATCCATGTATGCTCTTTTAAAGAGTTCATAAAATGCATAGCTTTTAAAATTGGTTCTGGATGTGGTTTTGGATTTATAACATCTTCTCTTCCTATTACAACATCAAAAAATTTCGATACTTCAAAATATTCTAATAGTTCTTTTGAATAAAGACCAGTTTTTGTTGTAACAACTCCAAGCTTTGCAAAAGAGTGTGCATATTCAATACTATCTTTTGCATAAGGCAAAAGTTTTGTTTTAAATTTTGAAATAACTCTATAATTTTCTTTATATGCCTTTACAAATTTTTCAATATCTTTTTTTATTCCAAGATGAAAAAACATAAAATCTAAAGGATGGCCAATTAAAGATAAAATTTTCTCTTTTGATGGAGTAGATAGATTAATTTTTTTAAATGCATAATCAAAACTTTCTAAAATTGCCTCAGTAGAATCAATAAGAGTTCCATCAAGGTCAAAAAGGATTGTTGTTTTTTTCACGGTTTAATCCAATCGATTTCATTATGAAAAATTCCTACAATGGATGGTTCTACATTTTTTATATTTTTATTAACAGCAGTTATAGAGTTTGGAATATACAAAAATATATATGGAAGATCATCTGCAATTATTGCAAATATTTTTTTATAAATTTGTGATAGTTTTTTTCTATCTACTGTAACTTCAGCTTTTTCTATTAATCTATCAACCTTTTTATTATGATATCCTACAAGATTAAAGCCTCCTGGCTTATCTGATTTGCTATGCCAGAGTGGATATGCATCTGGAGTTAAACCAAGGCCCCATCCAAGTAAAATAGTATCAAAATTTCTTGGATGAACTATTGTATTTAAAAAGGCCTGCCACTCCATAGCTTTTATTTTTACTTTTACACCAATTTTTGAGAGTTGATATTGAATAATTTGTGCTGCATAAAGTCTTATAGAATTATTGGAATTTGTAGCTATTTCAAAAACTAATGGATGATTTTTATCATATCCAGCCTCTTTTAAAAGCTTTTTTGCTCTTTTGAGATCTTTTTTTGGAGCTTTTATATTTTCATTAAATGCAAATGTATTTGGCATAAAAGGGCCTGTGCAAACTTTTCCATGAGAGAAAAACAAAATATCAACAAGCTCTTTTCTATCTATTGCCAAGCTAATAGCTTCTCGAACCCTTTTATCTTTAAATTTTTCCTTTTTTAAATTAAATCCAAGATATGTATATCCATGAGATGGTTGTTCAATTATTTTATAATACTCTTTAAAACTTTTATCAATCTGCCTTTCTAATTGCAGCGGAGAGAGTCCTCCAACATCAAGCTTTTTTGATTTTAGCATAAGAAATTGGGTAGATGGATCTGGTATAAAATGGTAAACAATATTTTGAATTTTTGGTTTATGCTCAAAATAATTTTCATTTGCCTCTAAAATAATATCTTCTGAAATTTTAAATTTTTTAAGTTTATATGGTCCAGTACCTATTGGATGTTGATTGAAACTGCTTGTCATTATATCTTTTTCATTTTTTAATAGATGTTCGGGCAATATCCCCATCATCCAAGTCTCAAGAGCTTTAAAATAGGGCTTTTTATATGTTACTTTTATAGTATAATCATCAACAATTTCAACATTTTTAACATATCTAAATTCACTTGCATATGGAGTAAATACTTTTGGAGAAGTGATCGTTTTATAGGTAAAAAGTACATCTTTTGCACTAAATTTTACACCATCGTGCCATTTTACGTTTTTTCTTAGATTAAAAATTAAAGTTTTATCATCTATAAATTTAAAATTTTTAGCAAGGTCACCAACAATATTTCCATTTTTATCATATTTAACTAATGAATTGAATATCCATCCTGAAATTTCTCCACTTGCACTATCTGTTGCTAAAATAGGATTTATTCTACTTGGATTTGCACTTATAGATAAATGAAGGGTAGAAGAAAAAAGAGAAAATGCAATTATTAAAAGAAGGGCAATTTTTTTCATTGAAAATCCTAAATTTAGTTATTGGTATATTGGTAATTAGTTATTAGTAAAAGTATAGAAAAAAACAGTCAATATCCAATATTAAATTACCAATTACTAATACACCAATAACCAATACACTAATGCCTAACTACCGGCTTTTGTTCCCTAATCCATGCATATATTCCGCCAGCTAAATGCATAGCTTTTTTATATCCGAGCTGATTTGCCAAAAAATCGCCAACAGATTTTGTTCTACTTCCTGTTCTGCAAACCAGAATGAATTTTGTATCTTTCGTTGGTACATATTTTGAAAATTCTTTCATAAATTTATCAATATCATAATTTCCATACATATCAAAAAAAGTTATTAGTTTGCTTCCCTCAATTATACCAGTTTGAGACCACTCTGGAGCAGTTCTTATATCAATAATAACAACACCTTCATTTTTTAGTTTTTCAACATCTTTTGGAGTCAAATCTTTTAAACCAGCCATTAGCAATCCTGAAAATAAAAATAGTAGTATTAAAAATCTTTTCATAGATTTTCCTTGAAGAAAGGGCGGGCAAAAGCCCGAAAAATTATCTTTTTGAGAACTGTGGAGATCTTCTTGCTTTGTGTTTTCCGTATTTTTTTCTTTCAACAACTCTTGAATCTCTTGTTAATAATCCTTGAGGCTTCAAGATAGCTCTTAGCGATTCATCAAAACTTACTAAAGCTTTTGATATTCCATGCTTTAAAGCGTCAGCTTGAGCAGAATAACCACCACCAAGAGTTTTTGCAACAATATCAACACTGCCTTCCATTTTTGTTAAAGCAAGTGGAAGTTTAACTCTTTTTTTAATAGCCTCATGCCCTCCGAGCCACTCATCAAGACTCATACCGTTAACAACTATTTTTCCACTTCCATTTGTTAGCCAAACTTTGGCTACTGATGTTTTTCTTTTGCCAGTTGCATATACTTTAGCCATCTATTATCCCTTTACTTGAGCTGTATGCGGATGTTCGCTTCCAGCATATACTTTTAATTTTTTTAGCATTTTTCTTCCAAGTTTTGTTTTTGGAAGCATACCTCTTGTTGCAAGTTTAAAAAGTTTTTCTGGGTTTTTATTTAGAAGTTCTTCAAGCTTTTCGCTTTTAACTCCTCCAAAATAACCAGTATGTCTATGATACATCTTATTTTGCAATTTATTTCCACTTACATTTACTTTTGATGCATTGATTACAACAACATAGTCACCACAATCAACATGTGGAGTATAGTAAGGTTTATGCTTTCCTCTTAAAAGAGTTGCAATTTGAGTTATAACTCTACCGAATGTTTTCCCTTCGGCATCGATAACAATCCAGTCTCTTTTTACCTCTTCAGGTTTAATTGATCTTGTAAATTTCATGTTCGGCTACCTTTTATAGCTTTTTAGTGAGTGTGATGATACTCATTTTTTTATTAAAGTTAGCTTAAATTTAGTTTTTTTTAAGTATTAAACCTTTTCAAACTCAATTTTATCAAAAAGAAGATAACAAATTATTCCATCAGTATCTTTTTTTGTTATTTTTTTTACAGCCTCTACATATTCTCTAAGCTGTTTTTTATGAGAATAGATTCCTTCTTTTGAACTTTTATAATCAATAACGATATTTCTTAAATCTCTTTCGATTAAAAGGTCTAACCTTTTCATATCCTCTTTGTATGAAAGAGGAATCTCTTTATATATTTTTGCCGAAGATATATAATTTTTAAATTGTTCATTTTTTAAGAGATTTTCTACTCTATTTTTTAAATCTTTAAAATCTTCTTTTTCTAAAAATCTTCCATATCTATTATAAGCAGCATTTAATGCTTTATCAATAGAGTTAAGATTGCTAAAATCTACCATTTCTAATATATAATGCAAGCATTCTCCAAATAGTGTCTCTTTTGTAAAAATTTTTTTATTCTTTTTCGTTCTTATATTTTGAAGTCCATAAAATTTCTCTTCAAAATCAAATTTTTTATCCAATTTTTCACTATTTTTTTCTTCTTTTGCAACAATTTCTCCAGTTTTAATCTCTTTTAAATTGAGTATTTCAAATGCACTTTTTTGTTCCTTTTGTAAAACAATCAAAGTGTGTTTTGCTCTTGTAAAGGCTACATATAAACTATTTAAGAGATCCTCTTTTTGTAACTTTTTCTCTTTTTCTAATGCTAATCTATATTCACTATCAACCTTTTCTCTACCACTTTTTCTAAAAAAAACTCTTTTTAATTCAATTCCATCATAATCATAAACCAAACTACCTCCACCACCTCCAGGTGCGCCTAATCTATCTAAAACTATTACATGATCAAATTCTAAACCTTTTGATTTATGAATTGTTAATACTTTTATTCCCTCTTCATAAAATGAAATCACACTCTCATCAATTCTTTGCAGATCAAAAATAAACTCTCCAACACTCTCATAACCATTTAAAATATCGATCAGTTTTAATATATTTTCATCTAAATCTATTGAAAAATCTTTTATAATTTTTTTTGCCAAAATAGCTGGAGTGTGTTGTAAAGATATATAGTTTTCTATATCAATCTCATTTTTAATATCAAAAATATGTCTAAAATTTTCCAAAAAGATATCTTTTTTAAAATAGATATATTTTAAAAACTCTACAATTGCGGATATATTTTTTTGATTTAATAGTTTTGCACTTGTCTCAGTTACAACCTTTATATTTTGTATATTTTGTTTTAACTTTTCTTCGACTTGCAAAATCTCTTCATTTTTAAAACATAAAATTGCAATATCTCTTTGCAAGACTCCTTCATTTAATAGTTTTTTTACCATATCAACTAAATCATCTAAAACCTCTTTAGATTTTCTTACCTCTACATAACCGCTTTTTTTACTATTTGGCTTAACTTTTGTAAAATGACCAAAAAACTCTTTATATTTTGGCTCAAAAATTTCATTGACAAATTCAACAATATTTATATCACTTCTATAATTTGTATCCATTGGGATTGTTTTTATATGAAATCTATTTGCCACAAAATAAAAAAGTTCCTTAAATCCCCCTCTAAATCTATAAATAGACTGTTTCACATCACCAACATAAAAAAAAGATCTACTCTTTTTTTGTCCCTCTCCAGATGCAATCTCCTCTATAAAAGGCTCCAATAACTTATATTGTAAAATTGAAGTATCTTGAAATTCATCAATTAAAATATGATCTATTTTTGAATCTAATCTAAAATATAAAAAATCTTTGTTAACTGAAGTTTGTAAAAGTCTATAAACAAAAACTGCAATATCTTTAAATGTTAATCTGTCACTGTCTTTTTTTATTTTAATATTTACCTCTTTAAATAGTAAAAATAGATCATAAAGTTCTTTTAAATATATACTCTCTTTTGCATAGATATAAGACTTTAAAGCATTTTTCAGTTCAAAAAAATAGCTATCGAGTTCATCACTAAAACATTTTTTAAAATCTGAATATTCACTTAAACTATCTTTTTCAAGCCATTTCTTTGATAAAATTTCATCAATATTTTCTAAAAGAACAGATTTTTGAGCTCTATTTGATGCTTTTGGACAATTTAAAATAAAATCTTTTATTTTTTCAAATGAAGCAAAAACCTCTTTTTCATATCCTTTTAATGAAACAACATTGCTTTCAAACTCAATTTCAACCATATTTTCATAAAGATTTTCAAAAAGAGAAAAGATATCTTTTAATTTTTTTCTTTCCAATAAAAAGAGATTAACTAAATTTTTATCTTTATTAAATCTATATACAAAACTTAAAAAGTTTAGATAGAGATTTTCTATATCCTCTTTGGAAGATATGCTAAAATCTGGAGACAATCCTGTATGCATTGCAAATTTTCTCAAAATTGTTGTAAAGAAGCTATCAATTGTGGTTATCTTTATATCCGAATCCAAAAGTTTTTTATAAATTTGTGGCTGTTTTTTTAAAATATCTTTAGTCTCTATTTTAGTTAATTGAGAAATTATTTTTAGTTCATCAGAATCTTTTAGATTTTTCAATCTATTTAAAATTTTTACTCTCATCTCATTAGCAGCTTTATTTGTAAAAGTTAAAGCCAAAATATTTGACGGATTTACATCAAGAAAAAGAAGAGATAAATATCTAACCACAAGAGCAAAAGTTTTCCCAGTACCAGCACTTGCTTCATAAGCTAAGAGTCTTTCCATTTAAAACCTTTAAAAAATCTGATTGGACATTGGATATTAGACATTGGTAATTGGAAATTGGAATTGGTTTTCCTTCAACCTTCTGCCTTCAACCTTAATCCCTTCTCTACTATCCCGCTATGCCCCTATTCCACTAATCCCCTATCAATCTCTATCACATAAAATCTTATATGGACAAAATCTACAAAATTTCTCCTCTTCACATTTGCTAAAATTAATATTTTTTTTATTCAAACTTTCTAGAATTTTTCCAAGTTCTTCTATTTTTTCATCTAATTGCATCTCTTTTTTTAAAACTGCTTCATTCAAATCATAATAATAAGCACCTTCAATATCACCTAAATCTTTTGATAAAAGATAATAAAATGTAAGCTGAAAATCGTTAACTTTTGATAAATCTTTTTTTATTTTATTATCAATTTTTCCTGTTTTATAATCAATAATTTGATAATATTCATCATTAAAATCTATTCTATCTATTTTCCCCTCAAGTATAAAACCTTTATAATTTATACTTTTTTTTCTCTCTACTTGATATACTTTAAAGCCTTCATTGAATCTTTTTATATCATTTTCTAATACTTTCTTTATCTTTTCATTCCATATATTCATATGAAGTTTAAAAAAAAGATTTCTATTTTTACTCTCATCTTCAATCAATGAAAAAAAACTTTTTTGAATCGTTTCTATGTCAGAATATCTTCTTTTTTTGCTATAGAGTTTTAGTAAGATATTGTGAATAATATTTCCAATCTCATTCTCTTTTGGAATCAATGATGGAATATCAAAATCCTCTATATTTTGAATATATTTATAATAAAATCTTCTTTTACACTCCAAAAAGTCCTTTAGTTTTGTAGGAGATATCTTTGTTTTTTTAAAATCATACTCTAAAATAATCTCTTTAGAATTATCCTTTTTTTGAAACTTTTTTATAAAAAAGCTTTTTATACCCTCTTCATTAAAATCCTCTTTTTTTACATCTAACTCATCTAAAAATCTACTTTTTGTATCAACATCATTTTCAATATAACAGATAGATACTTTTTTTGCACTGCGAAATAGTTCATAATAGTAATATTTTTGTAAATCTTCTCTATCTTTAGAAGTTGGTAAACCCACTTTTTTTCTAATATTAGAATCTAAAAATATATCTTTTTGACTTGGTTTTGGAACTTTTCCCTCATTAAAATCAACAACAATTACTCCATCGAATTGGCTACCTCTTGTCTCAAGTGAACCAATTACAGTAATTTTACCCCCACTATTGTCTTCTATTTTTTCATCTTTTAATCTATTTAAAAATAGATGTAACTTTTTTTTAAAACTATAATCATGTAAAAAATTGTATATATATTGAAATTCATATAGTTTCTCATCTATTATTTCTATATCTTTTTCATCTCCAAACTCTTTAAAATCATTAATAAATTTAGTATAAGTTTCAAAATCTATATGTTCATATATATATTTTTTCCATTTATTAAATAGCTCATTTATATTAAATTTCTCTATTTCATAACCGTATCTTATATGATCATTTGATATGAATTTTTCAAATAGAGATAATATTTTAAAAATTTTTCTATTTTTAAAATCAAACCCCATTGCAAAGTTAAGATTGTTTATCTCATCAAACAGATTTAGATAGTTTTTAAAACTTTCATCTGGCATAATTACAACAATTTTCTCAGGAAGAAGTCCAGTATTTATAAAGTCATAAATCTTTTTTTTAATGAAATATACCTGCATAGCACTATTTGATAGTTTAATAGAAGTTATCTCTTTTGGAGAAGAAAGCTCTTTAATAACCTTTATCTCTTTTTTTGTAATATTTAATTCATACTCTTTATCAATTTCAAATTCAAAACCAAACTTTTCAAATCTTTTTATAGCTTTTTGATTATATTTGCTTGTTTTTACTATTAAAATGAGTTCAGTTATATTTGAAATTTTTTCCAATATCTCAAGTTCAAAATTTGTCAAAATCCCTTCTACAAAAATCTCTATTCTTTCATAATTTTTTATAAAATTTTCATTTATTTTATAAATTTTCGGTAATATAATCTTGTCATAAAAGCCATTTTTTTCTAACTCTTTTATATATCTTTTTTGAAGTTTTTCTAAAATAGTTAAATGTTCATAATATTCTGCATATACATCAAATTCAAAAAGTTTTTCAATATCAACTCTCTCTTGAGATAATTCCTCAAAAAATCTAAAAAAATAGTCACTATTTTTTATAAATGAGAAAAATTCATCCTCTATTTTTAAATTTTTGAACTCTTTAAAATCTGCAGCATTTTTTAATAAAACAACTCTTGTATCATCATCTATTAAAACTCTATCTTTAACAACTACTGCTTTTTTTTCAAAATCACCAATTGTTAATAGATTTGGTAAAAAAGAGTCTGTTTTTAATAGAGTATCTCTATAATTTCTAAGGGATCTTGCAGTTGGAAAAACTTTTAAAATCATTGAAGAGTTGTTAATTTAAATGTTTTAAAACCTTGTGCATCATCTATTTTTGCTTTTATGATGATATTCCATCTACCTTCATGCTCTAAATCTACATCTGCAACATATTTTCTATTTTCAAATTTAGCAGTGACTTTTTTATCATATTTTGTAGTATCTGGCCTTGTAACTAAAATATCTATTTTTGCATTTTTTACAACTTTGCCATTTTTATCTTTTAAAACTATCTCAAGTTTGTTTTTCCCTACATTTATTTTGTTTGTTAATAGATTTAAATCATAATTTTTTTCAAAAATATGCTGTTTTTTTAATATATCATTTATATCTTCATCTACTGCATGATAATTTAACATATAACTATTATCTAATTCTACCGGATTATCTATTGCAGCTTTTATTGTCCAAACACCCAATCCAATTGCAAAAAAGACTAATGCAACTATAAAATGAGGCCAATAATTTTTTTCTTTAGATTTTGTCATTTTCTTTTTATTCTCCCATACATATATTTTGCTAAAACTAAAAGAATTATTCCATAAAAAAGGATTTTTAATATCTCATAAACTATTTTGTTTTGACTTCCAATAGCTGATTTTAATTTAACATTGTATGAATTTGCAACTTGTTCTACAATATCAGCATATCCGTTTAATAACGCAGCTTCAATGTTTGCTTTTGGGTTTTTACTCTTTGCTGTCAATAAAGGTAAAATTGTTCCACTCCAAGGATAAGGACTCAAAACCTGTTCTTTATCAAATTTATTATTTAACTCTTTTGAATTTATAATATCTATTTTTTTATCATTTATAGATATAGTTAATAAAATAAAAGGTTTATTTAAGTTTTTGCTCAAATTCTCTTCATACTCTTTAATTGTTTTTCCATTTAGTGAGTGAATAGCAGCTAAATATACTGAAACTCCAGTTTTTTTAAAAAGCTCATTTCCTAATTCTTCTATTTTATTGACTGTCTTTTCGGGCAGAATATTGTCATTTTTTATAACAAAAGAAGCATTTAATGAAGTTATAAATATAAAGAAAAGAAAAATAGGGGCAATTAGCCCCCTATTTTTTATATTAACCAACATATGCGTGAAAAGGAGTTGCTACTGCCCACAATGTTATTATTGCTGTTCCAAGCAGCATCCAGGCAATTATTGCTTCTAATTTATCTACCATAATGGCTCCTTATTTTTGCTTGAACTCATATTTGTGCAATTTATCTCCACCTACTGGAGAACCATATATTACAACCTGTTTTTCATTTTCTAAATCTGGACCAAATTTTTTGATTGCTTGAGGATTTTTTATCTCATATGCTTGATGTGCTGTTGCACTTTGTGTTTTTATAGCTGCAGCAGTTAAAAATGCAAGTATTGATAACAATAAAACAACAGCTATAAAATATCCTGTTAATCCATGTAATCCCCAAAGAGCTCTATTTTCATTCATACCACTCTCCTTATTCGCTCAAACTGCGTATATATGTAGCTACAGCTTTTTCTTGAACTGCTGTAAGTCTTCCTTTAAAGCTCGGCATTGTTCCAATAACTGATTGTTTACCATTATTTAGAACAGCTTTGATTAAAGCATCATCATATTCTCTTAAATTTGGAGCCATTCCTCCCATACCTTTTCCATCTGGTCCATGACAACTAGCACAAGCATTTGCATAAATTTGAGCACCTTTATCATTTCCGCTAAAGCCATTAGCTACATATTCAGCAACTGCTTCAGCATCTGCTCCACTTACTAATCCTGGAGGCATTTCTCCCATTTGATAACCAAATCTTCCTTTTCCATCCATTGCTTTATCACCTAGAGCAGCTGAACCTTGCTCAATTACAGCAAGAACAGTTTTTTTAAGTAATCTTTTTGTTAAATCTTGAGCTTTTCCTTCAATACCAGTAGCATCTATACCGTGACAAGGTGAGCATTGAACAAGATAAACACCTTCACCCATACCAAGTAGATCCTCTTTTGTAGGATTTGCCCATTTGCTCTCAAATTTAGCAGCATGAGAAGCAACTTCTTCATTATACTCACCTATTTGAGAGTATGCATTCAATGGATATCCAGCAAACCAGTACCAAACACCCCAAATAATAGTTCCTACAAAAGCTAAAGACCATCCTATAGGGGAGTTGTTTTTATATTCACCAATTCCATCCCAATTTTCCTCTTTCAGCTCACCTTCGCTTTTTCCTTCTTTAATCTGTTTAAAATATTTTGCTGCAACACCTATAGTTAAGATCAAAATTGCAGCAGCACCAAGCAAAGCGAGCTGGTTTACATTATCGCTTAACCAATTCATTTACTGCTCCTTTTTTTCTTTAGCATTTTCATCTTTTTCAATTGGCTCAACTGGCTTGGATGTTATCTCATCATCCAAAGCCATCTTGCCATATTTTTCATAATCCCTCTCCCCTTTTTTCTCGCTTCTATATAGATGTACGATATAACCATACAAAACAAGAGTTAATATAACGATAAAAAAGAAGTAAAGGTAACCTTGTACTTCTCTAATATCCATTATTTTAACCTATTTAAATATGCTATAAGAGCAACAATTTCAGGAATTTTACCCTCTTTAACCATATTTACAAGGTCTTCTCTTTTTGTTTCTTTCGCAACTTTTAAAGCATAATCAAGTGCTCTTTTTTTAGCCTCTTCAAAACTTCCAAGAGGAACATCTATTTTTCCATCACCATCAATATCTGTATCATAAGGAACATTAAATACTTTTTTAACAGTCAAAGCTTCTGCATATGCAGTCTCAAGATCAGCAACATTTGTAAACATATGCTTATATGCTGGCATAATTGATCCTGGAACTACACTTGTTGGATCCCACATATGGTTTGCATGCCAATCACTTGTTCTATAGTTACCAACTCTGTGAAGATCTGGACCTGTTCTTTTTGAACCCCACAAAAATGGTCTATCATATGCATACTCACCAGTTAAACTATACATACCATATCTATCTGTTTCGCTTTTAAAAGGTCTAATTAACTGTGAGTGACAAGCGTTACAGCTATCTTTTATATATACTTGTCTTCCAGCAAGCTCAAGAAGGCTATAAGGCTTAGTACCTACAACTGGTCTTGAAGCTTGAGCAAAATCTGGAATTATTTCAATTAATCCTGCAAATGCAATCACTACAAATACACCGACTGCAAAGAAAAACGGGTTTCTTTCTAACCATCCAAACATTCACGCCTCCTTACGCTGCCATCGGTGAAGTAAATTGAGGTTCTTTCTCAATTTCTTTCGCCGCAGTCATTGTTTTATAAAAATTATATGCCCACATAAATAGACCTATAAAATAGAATAATCCACCTATACCTCTTAATGTATAGTATGGATGTAGAACTGTTACTGTATCAATGAATGAATAAGCTAAGTTACCATATTGGTCAACTGCTCTCCACATCATACCTTGTGTAATACCTGCAATCCACATGCTTGAGAAATAAAGAACAATTCCTGTTGTTTGAAGCCAGAATTGCATTTCTAGAAGTTTTTTGCTGTAAATTTCTCTTTTATAAAATCTTGGTGCCATATGCATAATTGCAGCAATAATCATAAATCCAACCCAACCAAGAGTACCATCATGTACGTGTCCTGGAATCCAGTCTGTAAAGTGTGCAAGAGCATTTACAGATTTGATTGATTGAATTGGTCCTTCAAGTGTACTTAGCATATAGAATGTTGATGCAAGAACCATAAATTTAATAAGTGGGTTCTCTTTTAATTGTCCCCATTCACCTTTCATTGTAAGAAGCATGTTTAGAGCACTACCCCAAGAAGGCAAAATCAAAATAACACTAAAGATTGAACCCATTGTTTGCATCCAATCAGGAACAGTTGAATAGATCAAATGGTGTCCACCAGCCCACAAATAAACAAACATTAATCCCCAGAAAGATAAAAGTGAAAGTTTATATGAATAAACTGGTTGGCCAGACTCTTTTGGAAGATAATAGTAAATCATTGCAATAATAGGAACTGTAAAAACAAATGCAACCGCATTGTGTCCAAACCACCATTGAACTAATGCATCATTACTTCCAGCATACATACTAACTGAGTGAAGTGGATCGCCCATGCCAGTTACAAGATATGTTGGTACTTCCATGTTATTAAAAAGATATAACATTGCAACACCAAGAAAAGTAGCAATATAGTACCACATAGATATATAAAGAGTTTTCTCTCTTCTGATTCCTATAAGACCAAAAATAGAGATCCCCCAAATAACCCAGATAAGAACAACTAAAATATCAAGTGGCCATTCAAATTGCGCATACTCTTTTGAAGTTGTATATCTTAAAAGTAAAGATACAACTGCTAAAAGAGCTGTTAAAAAATAGAGCCAAAAATGTAGTTTTGCTAAACCATTTAGAAATGGAGACTCTTTTAAAGATACTTTTAAAACTCTTTGACCAACATAATACCAAGTAGCCCAGATACCGCTTAATGTAAATCCATAAGCTACAACATTTGTATGAATTGGTCTTAACCTACTAAAAAGACTATATTGGCCAGCAATATAGTTTAACTCAGGAAAAGCTAACTGAAAGGCAATTAAAACGCCAATACCCATACCTAAAATACCAAACAAAATGGCTAAATAGCTAAACCATTTTGCGACGGTATAATCATACTCAATAGCAGAATTTGCCATTTAATACCTCCTAAAGATTTTGTCACACTTTTGACACTTTACTACAAAAATGAATTATAATAGATGTAAGTTGTTATAAACCTTAAACGATATAATTTTTTAATTATCAAATTATATTTAAGGATTTATTAAGAAAGCATATATAAATTATGAAGCTATTTCTTTATTTCCAAACGATATCCAACACCTGGAAAATTTTTGATAAGCTCTTTTGAGGTTTTTTGTCTTACTCTTTTTACCAAAGCTCTAAGAGCAGCTTCACTAAAAGCTTCATCCGACCATATAATATTTTCAATCTCTTCTAAAGTAACAACTCTATTTCTATTTTTAATCAAAAGTTCTAAAAATTGAAGCTCTTTTTTTGTTAAATGTACTCTTTTACCATCATTTGTAAAAACATCTTTTTTTATCTTATCATAGTAAAGATTTTCATTTAGCTTTAGCTTTTTATCTAGCTCTAACTCTTTCTTAGCAATTTCACATATAATATCTATAAGCTTATCAGGTGCAAAAGGCTTAACAAGATATTTTGTAATACCAACATCTATTGCTTTAAATAGTCTCTCTTTTTCACTATAAGCTGTTAAAAGAATTACTGGAGTATTTTTTGATATTTTTTTTATCTCACTTGCTAAAGCTAAACCATCCATTTTAGGCATCTCAATATCTGTAATTACTATATCAAATTTTGATTCTTTAAATTTTGAAAGTGCTTCAACTCCATCTTTTGCAGTTATAAATTTTTTAAAATCATTTTTTAATACATCTTTTAGCATCTCTCTTATGCTATCTTCATCTTCAGCATATAAAATCGATAAATTTTTCAATATATTTTCACAATTACTCATTTAAACTTCTCCTAATTTTGGACAATGGGCATTAGACATTGGACATTAGGAATTGGGAATTCCACTTCACTTCTTTTCCCCTAACTTTCTAACTCTTTCACTTTCTCACTTTCTTACTCTCTTACTCACCATACTAATCTAACTTACAAAGGTAGCTTTATGGTAAATTTTGCTCCATCTTGTACATTTTGAACTTCCAAAATCCCGCTCATACTCTGTTCAATTATCATCTTAGACATATATAGTCCAAGACCGGTTCCTTGTTTAGAGTGTTTAGTTGTAAAATAAGGCTCAAATATTTTATCAATCAAATTATCTTTAATACCTCCTCCATTATCAATGACTTCAATCAAAACATTATCTTTTTCTTTTTTGATATTTATCCATATCTTTTTGTCAAAAAGTCTATTTTGATTTAAAGCATCTTTTGCATTATTTATAAGATTTAAAATAACTTGTGAAAACTCATTTTTATATCCATAAACTTCTAAACTTTTTCCATCTGATAAAATAACTTCAATATCACTTTTTTTCAAGCTTCCTTCAATAATAGATATACTTTGTTTAATAGTTTCATAAATATTGAATTTCTCTTTTTCTTTATCTGGTCTAAAAAAGCTTTGAAAATCAGATATTGTTTGACTCATTTTTTCTAAAATAGAAGTTCCTATGTTATAAATATCCAATATATTTTTATTATCTTTTGCCTCTTTTTTTATTTTATAAAACAAAATTCCAAGCTCCATTAGAGGCTGCCTCCATTGATGAGCGATATTTCCAAGCATCTCTCCAAGTGAAGCAAGACGAGCCTGCTGAAACATCATCCTATCTTTTTGTCTATTTTTTTCAACCTCTTTCTCTACTCTTTTTTCTAATGTGAGATTTAACTCTCTTAACTTTTTTGTCTGTTCTTCTACTCTTCTTTCTAAATCTTTATTTAATGATTCTAACTCTTTCTCTTTTCTTTGAAGTTTTTCTTGTAATAGAACACTTTTTGTAACATCATATCTTATAGCAACAAATTCGACAATTTTGCCATTCCAATCAACAATAGGAATAACAGTGGTATTTACATAAAATGTTTTACCATTTTTTGCTCTATTTTTTACTGTGCCTTTCCATATTTTTTTAGCAAGAATAGTTTTCCAAAATCTCTCAAAAGTCTCTTTGGGAACATCTGGATGTCTTACAATATTGTGGTTTTGTCCAATAAGCTCATCTTTTGTATAGCCAGAAATTTTACAAAATTCCTCATTAACATATGTAATAATTCCATTTATATCAGTTTTTGAAACAATGTTGCTACTATCTATGGCGTTTTTATATTGGTGAAGCATAAAAATGTTATACTCTTTTGCTTTTTTTAAAAAAAGATTTGTTTCAACTTCATCCAATACATTTTTTAATCTTTCTTTATCAACTGGTTTAATTAAAAATTTTTCAACACCAATATTAATAGCCTCTAAAAGGCAATCACTACTTTTTTCTCCTGTTATTATTATAGGTATATCGCTGCAAATTTTTTTAATCTCTTTACACATTGAAATACCATCTAAAACTGGCATTTTAGTATCTGTAACAATAATATCTGGATTATATTTTTTAAAAAGCTCTAACCCCTCTTTTCCATCAGAAGCAATGTAAAGATGCGAAGAGTAAAATTTCAATATAGGTATTAATCTTTTTTGATCAAGCAATGAATTTTCAACATACAAAATAGAAAATTTTTTTAATGGAAGATTTTTAAACTTTATTTTGCCTATGTTTGTATAATTAAAACTTTTATCTAATTTCATGATACGCTCTTTAAAAATAGTCATTGGTCATTAGTCATTGGCCATAAAGTTAGTAATTCGTAATTAGTAATACGAGATAAGTGATAAGTAAATTTGACATTAGGTATTGATAACTAGTTTTCCTTCAACTTCAAAATTAACCGAAAATCTTTGCTTTGACCTCATTCACTTCATAGATTCTCAGCTTTACAGCCTCACCCTTTACCACATATCTCACTAATCCATTATCAACTATTAACATACTAATGTCTAATGTCCAATGTCCAATGACTAATGACTAATTTCTAATGACATGTATGTATTGATGCATTTGGATCAAATATAAACCAATATCCTTTATATATCATATATATACCATATAATGCAATAACAAAAGAAGCTAATTTAACCATATATTTTCTAAAAGTAGAACTATTTAAAAAACCAGCAACTGTTCCTAAACCCAAAAGTACAGGCATAGTTGAAAGCCCAAAAATAAGCATAACTATTGCACCCCAAAAAGGGCTACCAGTTGCTGCAGCACTTGCTGCAAAAAAGTAGACAAGCCCACAAGGCAAAAAACCATTTAACATACCTAAAAAGAAAAAGCTTGGTAAACTTTTTGAGTGAATTAATTTTGAAAAAAGATTTCTAAAAAATTGAAATTTTGTTAATGAGATCTCTATCGAAGTTAGAAATTTTGAATTACCGGTTAATGAAATTGCCATTAGTAGCATAAAAATTCCAACTAAAATATATAAACTTCCATGAGTAGTTTTTGAAATTAGTAATATTGAACCTAAAAGTCCAAAAACTGCTCCAATAATCATATATGAAAAAATTCTACCAAAGTTATAAACAAGATGAGCTATAAGCTGAGTAGTTTTATTAAAAGAAGAATCAATCTTAGC
Source organism: Nitrosophilus kaiyonis (assembly GCF_027943725.1). NCBI lineage: Bacteria > Pseudomonadati > Campylobacterota > Epsilonproteobacteria > Nautiliales > Nitratiruptoraceae > Nitrosophilus > Nitrosophilus kaiyonis. Next base: position 436,566 of record NZ_AP025696.1, read on the forward strand.
AGTACTATAAGCTATAACAAAACCTCCACACATACCTATGCAATGACCAAGACTCCCTAAAAAAGCCACAGTTATAATACTTAAAACATCAATTGTTTCTATGTTTTATCCTTAGTTAAAAAAGTTAAGTGGTCGAGTGGTTAAGTTGTCAAGTTGTTAGTTAGTTAAGTAGTTGAGTGGTTTAACAGCTCAACTACTCAACTATTTTAACCTTTTTAACTACTTAACGCTTTTATTATATCAAAATCTAAAATCTAAATTAGCATATATAAATCTACCAGGTTCATTAATCAATAGTGGAGTTGCACCCCCAATTAATGACCTTCCTGCATATGTATTATTAACAGCATAAGTTTTATCAAAAAGATTATCAACTCCAATATTTAAATCTATATTTTCTTTTAAACTTTTTGAAGCTTTTAAATTAACAACTCCCCAGCTTCCAATCTCTCTTTCACCATTATCTTCATCATAGTTTTTATATTTAGCTGAAGCCAAAACTTCAACTCTTGCAAAATATTCACCATTATCATAATTTAAAGCAACTCTACCTTTAAGAGGCGGTATTTGTGCCAAATCTTTATCTTTTTGGGTATCAGTTGGTTGAGTATCTTTTTTGCCTCTTTGATAAGCTACTCCTGCTTCTAAGCTAAACTCATCAGTTAACATACTCATTATTGAAATATCGCCACCATAAATATGTGCATCAATATTAGCCCATGTTAATTTACTCCCGCCACCTCCATTAGATATTTTATAAGCATATATATAATCTTTTAAATCGCTATAAAATCCAGTAATTTTAATAGATGTATCACCTATTAATCTTTCATATCCAAGATCTACTTCTCTGTTTTTTGTCTCTTTTAAATCTGGATTTCCCTGTCTTACCCAACCACCTTTTGAAGGATTGTATGCAATAAAATAAAGCTCTTGCGCATCTGGTACTCTTATACCTTGTCCAATAGCAAAATAGATAGATGATTCATCATCTATCATATATTTTGCAACAATATTTGCACTAAAATTATTAAAATCATTTTCATCTTTATCTTTAAAATAGTTTTGTATCGCTGCATTTGAAGCAATAGTAGGATCATCTAAATTGTTTGCTTTTACATTAGTTTTATCATACCTTGCTCCAAATTTTAAAGTTAAATTATCTATCTTTTTAACTGCCTTTACAAAAATGGCTCTATTTTTTGTATCAACATCTGGAATTCTGACCTGCTTAACTGTCTCATCTGGTTCTCTTAAACATTTTCCATCCCAATTTCTTAGACTTCCATCAATTCCAACTTTCCATAAAATATCAGCTGCATTAAAACTATTTTCAAGTTTTATACCTTTTATATTGCTTCTTACTCTATGAGTCCTATAAAGCATAGGATTATTTGAAGCTTCCCTAAATTCTGTTCCCATATCATGTTTAACATCTGAATAGTATGTTTTTAAAGTAAGTTTTTTTGAAAATTTTGCAATATTTAAAATTGAATATTCTAAATTTGCCATAGTTGTTTCATCAAGCTGTGCATCCATCTGAAATGCAGGATATAGCACATCGGTTGCTTTATCTTTATATAAACTAAGTCTTAATTCTTGATTATCTGTAGGATTTACTAAAAATTTTGTCCATAAGCTTCTTCTTTCATATGCCTTTTTGTCTTTGTACTCTTTTTTATATCTATTTTTATCTGTCTGTGATAGTTGATCCCACTGCTGCTCTACTAATGTTTTTCCATCACCATCTTTATATTGGTCACTTTCCTCTCCACTTATCCCTATTAAAGCTTTAATCTTTTCATCTCCAGCCTCACCTATAAAGCTAGCCTTTTTATAGCCATAACTTCCACCTATCAAAGAAAATGTTGCACTTTTTCCAATTTTAGGATCTTTTGTTTTAACGTCAACACTTCCACCCATACTTCCAAAATTTTCAACATCAAAAGGCCCCTCTTTTATACTAACTTTTTCTATTTGTGCAGCAGATATATGCATAGCTGGAGGATCCATTCTATTTGGACATCCTCCATAAATTTTAGCTCCATCAATTAAAACATTTACATCATCTTTTTTAAATCCTCGTAAAATCAAATCATTTCCAATAGCACTTGCTCTAACAAGATTGATTTCAGGTATATTTTCAAACAAAATCTCGCCTAAATCTTGCTGTCTTGTAAATTTTACTTCACTTTTGTCAACTTCGCTACTTTTAGGCACTTCTGTTCTTATCTCTTCTTCTATAGTAACCTTTTCTACCTGTATTGTTTCTGCTAAAAGAAAAGAAGATAAAACAAGGGAAAGATAAAAAGCTTTTTTCATTAGTCACTCCTAAGAAATAATTTGTAAAATTATTCCATAGGAGTGTTAAATATGTATTAATTAAATTTTTAAGTAGAATTTAATCTTTTTTGCAACGAAGAAGTTCTATGCTTTTTATATTTTGAAGTCTCTCTTCAAGCAGTTCTAGCTCTTTTATATTTTTTTCACACTCTTTTTTTAAATTCTCTTTTTTTTCTTGTAAAATTTTTATCTGCTTTTCAATTTGCTCTAAAGGTATAGCACAATTTTTTGCAGCTTTTTCCTCTTTTTCTAATACCCATTCTGTCATTTTTCTAATAAACTCAAGCATAACTATTCCTTATATTTTTGCCATTGTTACCCAACGACTAGTATTTGAACTTTTTAATTTATGGTACTCATCCATAAGTTTATATATAACTTTTTTTGTATCATCTTCAAAATTTTCACAATTTACTATAGATACTTTTGATGTATTAACAAATATACTATTTTTTTCAATCAATTTAACAAGCCTTCCTGAAAATGCAAAAGCTCCTTCAATATCAGTATCTTGACAAATAAGAATATGAAGATTTTTGTTATCATAAACTCTCATTAAAATATCTGTATCTCTTTTATTATCTTTCAAAAAAGAAAACATATCAGGATTTTCTGACTCAACAAGAACTAAACTAAAGCCAATATTGTAATCTTCCAATCTATATAAAAGTATCTCAACATAATTTGATAAAAGAAACTTTAATCTATCATAAAGTTTAAACATCTCATCAGACAATATTAGTTTTTCGTTAAAATTTACTCTTAAATTTTTCATGATCTATTCCTATGTTCTAAAATCATATCAACAAACTCTTTAAAGATATATCTACTATCATGAGGTCCAGGACTTGCTTCTGGATGGTGCTGAACTGAAAAAATTGGAGTATTTTTATACTTTAATCCTTCAATTGTATTATCAAAAAGATTTTTATGTGTAATTTCGGCAATTTGGCTTATCTCTTGGGGAACATTATAATTATGGTTTTGGGCTGTTATTTCTACTTTTTTTGTTTTTTCATTTCTAACTGGATGGTTTCCCCCATGATGACCAAATTTTAGTTTAAATGTTGGATATCCATGAGAGATTGATAAAAGCTGATGCCCTAAACAGATACCAAACATTGGTATTTTAGCTTCAATAAGTTTTTTTATTTTTTCATGAATATCTTTTAATATTAGTGGATCTCCTGGACCATTTGATAAAAAAATTCCATCAATTTCTTTGTTTTCATACCTTTTTATTAAATCTTTTTCATCAAAATCTTGTGGAATAACTTCTACTTCTAAACCAGCTTCACAAAGATTATTTAAAATATTTCTTTTTACTCCAAAGTCAATTGCCACAATTTTAGCTTTTGAAGGTGGAGCAGGATTGTATGAAAAAACTCTTGCATCATATATGCCTTGATTATGAATATAAGACTTTTTAGTACTTACCTCTTTTATATAATTTATCTCTTCTATTCTTGGTGAGCTTTCTAAAATCTTTTTTAACTCCTCTTTATCATTAATCTCAGTTGAGGCTATCATCATCTGATTGCCACTATCTCTTAATACTTTTGTTAAAAATCTTGTATCAATATCACAAATACCCATAACATCATATCTTTTTAATAGTTCATCTAAACTCTCTTTTCCTCTGAAATTTGAAAATCTTTTCTGATAATTTCTAACTATGATTCCTTTTGCATATGCACTGACACTTTCCATATCCTCTTCATTAACACCAACATTACCGATTTCTGGCATTGTAAAAGTAACAAATTGTCCTGCATAACTTGGATCAGTAATAATCTCTTGATATCCTGTCATAGAAGTATTAAAAACAATCTCACCAACTTTAGTTCCAATGCTTCCGAAACTTTTTCCCTCTAAAAAGATTCCATTTTCAAGATATATCCAGACTTTTTTCAACTTTTACCCTTTCTTGTTATGTTGGTCAATAGTCATTGGTCATTAGTCATTAGTAAAGCGCTAAATTTTTAAGTAACACTTTTGCTAAATCCTACTAATGACTTAATGACTTAATTTAATCACAGCATTCCTCTTTTTTTAAGTTCCTCTTCATACATCTTTTGAAATACAAGTTCAAACTCTTCAGAACCTGGAATAAGTTTTCTTTTATAGTGAGAAATTCTCTCAAGTACTATATCTTCTATCTCTTCAAACATTTTTATATAATCAACAATTGCATTATATATTATATTTTTAACTTTATTTTCTGGTACATTGTATCTAATAAGATCTTCTTCATAAAGTTTATCCAATATTTTATGCGCCAAATGGTTAAATCTATCCTCAAAATTTAAAATAACATCATATTCTGGAGCCAATCTTTTTTTAATCATCCAAAAGAGCTGCTTTGGATCTGCAAGCATATATTCTATCTCATCTTCATTTTCTTCTATTATCTCTTTTACATGCTCCTCTAAAGCTTTTTCTTTTTTAAGATCCTCTTCTATAACTTCTTGTGCGGCTTTTGCAACTGGCTCAACCCCTTTAGTTAAAGTTACAAAACCGCTTTTTGCTAAATCAATAGCAATTTTATTGGCTACATATGGCGCATGAGGCAGTCTAAGTCTCATAAAAACTCCTATATATTAATTTAGAAATGCCCTTAATAGATTTTTTATCTTAAAATAGTATCTTTTCTATCTGGACTTGTTGAAATAATAGAAACTTTAGTTTGAGTTAACTCTTCTATAATTTCAATGTACTCTTTTGCTTCAATCGGCAGGTCTTTAAAATCTTTTATACCTTCAACACTCTCCCATCCATCTAATTCTTGATAAATTGGTTTTACATTTTCTAAATCACTTGGAACAAAATCTATTTTCTCACCCTCATACTCATACTCTGTGCATATTTTAATCTTTTCAAAGCCATCTAATACATCTAGTTTCATAATAGCTAATTCATCACAACCATTTAATCTACAAGCATATTTTGCCGCCACCGCATCAAACCAGCCACATCTTCTTGCTCTTCCTGTAGTTGTACCAAATTCAGCTCCTTGTTTTCTTAACTTTTCTCCATCTTCTGTAAAATCTTCTGTAGGGAAAGGCCCATTTCCAACTCTTGTACAGTAAGCTTTTGCTATACCTATTACTTTTCCTATATCTTTAGGAGATAATCCAAGTCCACTACAAGCCCCAGCAGCAATAGTATTTGAACTTGTAACATAAGGATAAGTTCCATGGTCGATATCAAGCATGCTTCCTTGAGCACCTTCTAATAAAATTTTATGCTCATCTAACTCCATAATTTCCCATAAATAATTTGTAACATCTGCAACATATGGCAACAGTTTTTCTCTATACTCTTCTAACTCTTTTTTTAATTCCAAACTTGATGGAATTTTGATATCTAAAGCTTTAAAATAGGCTTCATTTGCCCTAAAATAGTCTTCAATCTTTTCTAAAAGTTTATCTATATCTTTTAATTCTCCAATTCTATGGCCATTTCTACTGATTTTATCGCTATATGCTGGGCCAATACCTCTGCCAGTAGTACCAATAGCATTTTTGCCTCTGAGTTTTTCTCTTGCTTTATCTATTAGTTCATGATATTTAAAAATAATATGAGCTTTATCACTTATCAAAAGTCTTCCATCAAGATCATCAAACTGCTCCATCTCTTTTAAAAGTGCCTCTGGACTTACAACAACTCCATTTCCTATAATGTTTGTAGCTTTTGGATTTAAAATACCAGATGGTATAAGATGTAAAGCTATTTTTTTCCCATTTACAACTATTGTATGCCCTGCATTATGACCACCTTGATATCTACATACAATATCATAATCTTGTGCAAGTAGATCTACAATTTTTCCTTTTCCCTCATCTCCCCATTGAATTCCAACAATCAAATCTGCTTTCATTTAATGCCCTTATCCTCTAAAATTTCTATTAAATTATCTGTATATAGCGCAAAACCTGCAGCTTCTAAATTTTCACTTTTATAGTTTCCACCTTTGCAAAGAGTCATATTTTTTTCAATAAATCTAAAAAATAGATCATCATAATATCTCATTTTTGCATAATATAAAGGTGCGATAATAATTTTTTCATACTCTATAAAATCACAAAGCTCTTTCATTTTTAAAAGTTCATCCTCAATTTTTTGAGGAATTTCACCTATTAAATCATCAATTTGGTCTGGCTTTTTAATATATATTAGTTTTTTTATCCACTCCTCACCAACAGACAAAAGATATTCAATATTTGCGCTTTTTAAAACATCTAGAGGAATGTTATAATCTTCATTTAATATTTTTGCAATTTTAATATTTGATATTTGCAAAAGTGGTTTGATTTTTAACTCATCAAACAAAGAGAGTACAATTTTTAAAATTTCTTGAGATTTTGAGCTTCCAAGAAGCTCAGCACCTATTTGATTATATTCATATGTTGGATATCTAAAAACGCTTTGAATATAGAACCATTTTTTATGTGTAGTACTTCTTCCAAGTCTCTTTGTTATGATTCTTATCACATCTATTGTTGAATCAGCTCTTAATGAGATATCTCTGTTAAACTCATCATTTATTCTAATAAGCTCTTTTTTATCTTCTATACTAAAATTTTGATGATAAGAAAAGATTGGAGTCACTATCTCTTCATATCCATTTTTATATAAAATTTCACTTGCTCTATTTTCTATATCTCTTTTTAATTTTGCACTTTTACCAAAATATAATCTACTCCCTTTTGGTATCTCATGTTCATAAATCATAAATTATTCCCCAAAATATAGCTCATTAAAAATTTTATTTGCTTTGCCTGTATATTCAATTCTTCCTAATTCACTCATTGCTAACTCAATAGCATTGACTACCCAAGCAGCTTCATATGCTTTAATTATTCCCATATGGTTAATTCTAAAGAGTTTTCCTTTTAAATGTTCTTGGCCACCAGCTATATTGACTTCATATTTTGATTTTAAAATTTTTCTTATTTTTTCTGCATCCTCATCAATAACAGCAGTCATTGCATTTGCAGGCTTTTTAGGATATATTTTTAATCCAATAGCTTCTAAAGCTACTCTTGTAGCTGTAGCTCTTCTATCAGTTAAATCATAAAGTGTATCAAGACCTAATTCAAAAATATTATTTAACATCTCTTTTAGGCCAATTATTAATGTAGTTGCTGCTGTATAGGCAGTTGTTCCTTCTCTTTGTTTTTTTAATTCGCTTGCCATATTAAAATAAAACCCTTTTCCTTTGCCTATTTTTTCAATAGCTCTGCTACTTAATCCAACAATTGAAAGTCCTGGTGGTAGCATCAATGCTTTTTGGCTTCCAGTAATTAAAGCATCAATATTTGTTACATCTATAGGCTCAACTCCTACTGCAGTAATACCATCAGCTACTATCATAATCTCTGGTCTAATTGCTTTTACTTCTCTTGCAATATCTTCAATAGGATGTCTAAGCCCTCCAGAGCTTTCACAAATTTGAACAAATAGTGCATCAATACTGCTATCATTTTTAACTGCTTCTACAACTTCACCTACATCTGCTGGCGTATCCCACTCATAAGTTAATTCTTTAAAAGGGATATTGAAAGCTGAACATATTTTTGAAAATCTTTCACCAAATTTACCAGCATTAATTGTTAAAGCTTTCTTATGACATAGATTTGTAACACAAGCTTCCATTGCCCCAGTTCCAGTTGAGGCAAACATTAAAACCTCATCTGTTTTTAATAGATTAAAAAGCAGTTCTCTTGTGCTTTTAAAAATTTCTGTAAATTCAGGTGTTCTATGGTGTATAGTCTCTTTTGCCATTGCAGCTCTAACATTTTCTAAAACAGGAGTAGGACCTGGTGTAAAAAGAAGCATATTTTTTTCCTTTTAATAAAAAAATTACACATAAAGCAAGATAGTATATCAAATGAAGGATTAAATTGTGTTTATGAAGATTTAAAAAGTTAGTAGGTTAAGTGGGAAGTTAAGCAAAGAGCAAGAGCTCTTTACTTAACTTCAATTTTTTTAACGTTTTCTTTTTCTTCAACTTTTGGAATTGTTAGATGTAAAACACCATCTTCAACTTTTGCTTCTATTTTTTCAGCATCTGCATCATTTGGAAGTGTAAATCTTCTTTCAAACTTACCAAAGAAGCTTTCAGTTCTTATATAACCTTTATCTTTTTCCTCTTTTTTAAATTTTCTCTCACCAGAAATTGATAAAACATTGTCTTTTACTTCTACTTTAATATCCTCTTTTTTAACACCAGGAAGATCAACTTCTACATAATAAGCTTTTTCATCCTCTTTTTCATTAACTGCTGGAGCCCAAACTGTCTCTTTTGTAGGTGCTGGAACTGCTGCTCTTTCTAAATCAAGCATACTAGAGATTCTTTTTTCAATATCTCTTAACTCTTTGAATGGATCAATCATTGGTAACATAGTCACCTCCTTTTTATAATTTAGTCAATGTAATTATATCAAGTTTAGTCTATTATTGTCAAGTTTATTATATTTTATAAACTTAATTATTCTTCTATAACTCTGCCTATCTTTTTGTATAGATTCCAATAATATTCAACAAACATTGCAACTTTTTTATCTTTTGATGTATAAAAATTTCCTTTTTTAATCACAAATCTATCCAAAAAATCTTTTGGGTCTCTTTTTTCAAGATAAAAATCTCTTACAAGTTCTTTATAAACTGAAAAATACCACTCTTTTAAATCTTCATATTTTGATTTTGTAATATTAACTTTTAATTTTTTATCAAATTCAAAAATTTTAGTATCAAAAAGAGCTTGAAGATGCAAAAGCGCTTCAATATAATATGGCAACACCTCCGGTGTCTCTCTCCAAGATATAAGTGAAACTGCTCTTTGAATATTATCTTGAAGAACATATTCCCATAAATCTTCCTCTTCAAACATAAAAAATGATATAAGTCCCCCTGTTGTTGCTTTAAACTCTTCAACATTTTTAAATTGTCCGGATCTATTCATCAAAGCTTCACTATTTTCATCCATCCAAAGAATATGTCCATATTCATGACCAATAGTTGTAATATCATATACTTTATGCCAAATATCTTCATTTTTCAAAATCTGCCTAAATTTTTTTGTTAACTCTTTACCAAATACCTCTTTTGTTATTTTCATTGGAGGTTTGGATTTTTGGCTCTCATATATCATATCAGCATATGCAAAAATCTTTTTTCCACACTCCTTTGAGACTTTTTCATCATTTGGTACAACTTGTGCGCTAAACAGCCCATTAAATTCAGCTCCATACCAAAATAGTGGCCTTCCAATATAAAGCTGAACACGATTTAAATTTTCAAGACTATTTTTAAAAATAGATTCATTTTGCTTATCTGTATCAAGATAGAGTTTTTTAAAAGCAGCCTCTATATAGTTTTTTCTTTTATTTGTTTTAAATTTTGGATTTATAATTCTTATATCCCACTCTAACGCTACCGCTTTTCTATAATGATCCTCATAATATTCAAGAGGATGACCTATCTGTATAGGAGAGGTTATCTTCATCCAAGCTCTATCAACTTCAGCCCATTTAGGGATAAGTTTATCTGGGTCTTTTTCCAAAAAGGCTTCTTTCATTTTTATTAAATAATCTACCCATTCATCTTCCAATCCAAAAATTTCATCTTTTAATTTTTTAAGCTCATATATAAATTCATCTATTCTTTTAACTACATTTTTAACCTCATCTTCAAAAGCCTCTGCATAAGAGAGTCTTTCAAACTTGCCATTATTGATTCTCAAAACAGAATAAGATCTATCACCAATTTCACCCTCATGTCCCATATCCAATAGATTTTTTTCATTTAAAAGTTCAAATATTTTTTCTTCATCTCCATTAAAAAGTCTATAAAGCTCTCTATTAACTCCATTTACAATTTGAGCCATCCAAGAAGATTGCCAAGAGCTCATCTCTTTACCAACTTGATGGGTATGATAAATTATAGCTCTATAAAATTTTGTTAAAAGATTTTCTTTTTCTATTTTTTCTATAATTTTCTCAAATCTTTTTATATAAAAATCTGCTACCCAAAGATAGGCTTTCTCTTTAGCTTTTATAATATCTTCCTCATCAAATCCACTATCTTTCATAACAATAGTTAAACTATCTTCTCTTAAATTTACTATTCTATAAACAGCAGCTAATCTTGATTGATTATCTATAGGAAGATTTAAAAGGGTTAAAAACTCATCAATAACTATTTCAAGATCGATAAGTTTTGTATCAATTATGCTTTTTTTCGTATCAAAAATATCATAAAATCTCTCTAACTCTTTTTGCTCATTTTCTACTATTTCATACAGTTTTTGTAAATCTTTATAAAACTTTTCTTTCAAATTATTTCCTTTTTGTTTTACATTAGTCATTAGTCACTGGTCATTAGGAATTGATTTTTCCTTCAGCCTTCAACCTTCAACCTTATATCTTCTCCACTATACAACTATACCCCTATTCCACTTTTACTAATGACCTTTAAAATCATCTTTGCAAGCTTCAAAGCTTTTGCTCTATGTGAAATTTTAGATTTTATCTCATTATCAAGCTCTCCAAGAGTTTTATCAAAGCCTTTTGGTATAAACATTGGATCATATCCAAAACCTTTATCCCCTCTTGCTTCATCTATTACATATCCATGCATCCAGCCATGAACAACAAATTCTCCAACTTTTGAAACAATAGCAACAGCTGCGGTATAGTAGGCTTTTGTCTTTTTTATATCTCTTTTTTTAAGCTCATTTATAAGTTTATATAGATTATCTTTATCTGTAGCATTAGCTCCAGCATATCTTGCGCTATAAATTCCTGGCTCATTATTTAAAGCTGGAACACTTATACCACTATCATCAGATATAACAATTGCATTCGGATATTTATCTTTTATTTTTTCATATATTGTTCTTGCTTTTATTAGAGCATTCTCTTTAAATGTTTTTCCATTTTCTTCAATTTCTAAATTTCCCAAAATATCTTTATATGGGATAATATTTTTAATATTCAAAATCTCTTTTATCTCTTTAATCTTTCCTTTATTTGAAGTGGCTAAAATAACTTTCATTTTTTTGCCTTTTATTTGAAAATTAGTCGTAAAATAACAAAGGATACATCTAATAACTATTTATAGCTCATAGAAGGCAAAGATATTATAAGATTTGGATGAAAAATTTTTGAGGTTTAGCAATAGCTAAATTGATAAAATTTTTCGCCAAAGATTGTGCTATATTTGCCTTCTCTATGGGCTTTGTCAGCTTATCCATATGCTGTGTTGCAGCTTCTTGACTATGCTTTACATAGCCTACGTAGCTGCGCCTTGCCTATGAACAAGCTGACAAAGCTATGAACTATAAATAGTCGTTAGAAGTATCCTAAAACGAAATTCTATCATAAAGGATTGTAATTGAAAGAGATTGCAAAAAAGGTTCTACCTTTAAGTCTAATTGTAGCTCTTAGATTTTTTGGTCTGTTTATAGTTTTGTCTGTTTTAAGTCAGTATGCACTTACACTAAAAGGAGGAACTGCATTTTTAGCTGGGGTTGCAGTAGGTGGATATGCTTTCACTCAAGCAATCTTACAGGTTCCTTTTGGTGTTTTAAGCGATAAAATAGGCAGAAAAAAAACCATCCTTATAGGACTTTTGCTATTTGCAATAGGTTCGGTTATATGTGCAGTTGCAGATAATATCTATATTTTACTTCTTGGAAGATTTTTACAAGGATCAGGCGCAATAGGAAGTGTTGTTACTGCAATGATTGCAGATTATGTTAGAGAAGATGAAAGAGCACATGCAATGGCTGTAATGGGTATGGTTATAGCTATGAGCTTTGCAGCGGCTATGATTATTGGACCTATCATTGGTGGTCTTTATAGTGTAAGTGCACTATTTTGGCTTACAGCTATTTTAGCTATTTTAGCTTTGACTATTTTATTTACCGCAGTTCCTGAACCACCAAAAATAGTTCACCACTACTCTGAAGAGGAAGCAAAAATAAAACAGGTTTTTAAAGATAAAGATTTAGTTAGAATGTATATTACTTTTCTATTTCACTCTTCTACTATGGCAATAGCATTTTTTATCATTCCAATTTTAATGAAACAAAAATTTAATATGGGAGCTGAGCATTACTGGAAAGTATATCTGCCAGCAGTAATATTTGGTATTTTATCCATGGGTCCAGCAGCAGTTTTTGGGGAAAAATATCATAAAGGAAAAGAGGTATTTATTGTATCTATCTTATTTATTGCAGCATCATTTGCATTAATGGGATTTAGCAGTTCATTTTTACTTTTTACAATAGGTGCAGTATTTTTCTTTATCGGTTTTAATATGTTTGAGCCACTTCTTCAAAGTTTTGTTAGTAAGTTTGCCAAAGTTCATCAAAAAGGAGCTGCTTTAGGAGTAGCAAATACTTTTGCTTATATAGGAATATTTTTAGGTGGTGCAATCGGTGGTATTTTGTATCAATATGGAAAAGAAGTAGCAGTTGCTATAGCTGTTTTAATTGTTTGTGTTTTTTGGATATATTGGATAGTAGGAATGAGAAATCCAGGAGTCAGAGCAAATCTTTTTTTAAATTTTGAAGAATATGATAAGGAAAAGCTACCTGGATTAAAAGTTATGGAAGGAGTTACAGATTTTTATGTAAATGAAACAGAAAAAATTATTGTTGTTAAATATGATAAAGAAAAACTTGATGAAAATGAAATAAAAGAGTTTTTGAAAAAGTAAAGTTAATTTGACATCAGGCATTAGACATTATTGAGATCTCTGAAAAATTACAAATTGAACGAAGGCTTTGAAATTTTAGCTTGAAAATTTTATGTTGGCCTTTAGGCCAAAAAAGTGCACTTACCCCTAAGGGCGCTTGCGTTTGCACTTTTTAATAAAATTTTTAAGCGTTAGTTAACTAAAAATTTCAACTCGCCTGAGTGAAATTTGGTAATTTTTCAGAACATTCAATTCCAAATTTCTAATATATCAATTATTTTTTACTCATTTTCTCAATTAATTTTCCCATAGTAGCCTCATCCATCATACCAAGATGATAACCTTTGTATGTACCATTTACATCGAAAAATAGTAAATAAGGAATTGATCCTCTCCAACCTGTGAGTTTAGATATATACTCTACAAACTCTTGATTTCCTTGCATATAATCAGCTATAGGAAAATTAACACCTCTATTTTGTATCATACTATAATCTTTTATATCAAGAGGTTCTTGAACATGAAGACCAATAATTTGAAGAGTGTTTTTATATTTTTTCTGAATTTTTCCAAGTATTGGCATTTCTGCTCTACAAGGAGGACAATTTTTTCCAAAAAAATCTAAAATTATTACCTTTTTTGGATACTCTTTTACCTTTATACCATCATCGTTTACTTCAATATGAATTTTTTCACCTTCCATTGTTGATAAAACAAAATTTTTTACATTTTGTGCGTAAGTTAGAGTAACTAAAAATATAGTTGCCAATAAAATTTTTTTAAACATTAAATCTCCTTTATTTTATTTGATAAGCCATACATCAACTTTTTCACCTATCTCTTTATTTTTCTCTTCAGGAGATGTAATTATTAATCCAACATCTCCCAACATATTGGTTAAAATAGCACTACTTCCTACCTTTTTACCTTTAAAATCTGCAAAATATTCTCCATCTTCAAGATATATATTGCAAACAGTAAACTCTGTTTTTTTACTTCTTTTTACAAAATTTTCTTTTAGAGTCGCTTTTACTATTTTTGGTTTATAAACACTTCCTTTCATCTTATATAAAACTGGAAGGGCATAAAGCATAAAAGTAACAGTGCTTGAATATGCAAATCCTGGAAGTGCAATAATAGCCTTATTTTCTTTTTTCGCAACCATAATATGTTGTCCTGGTTTTATAACTACCCCTTTAAAGGCTACATCAGCTCCAATTTCATCTTTTACAACATCTTTTACAAAATCATAATCACCAACACTTACTCCTCCAGTTGTAACAACAATATCTGCACTTTGTAATGCTTCTTTCATAGCTTGAATAATGCTTTTTTTATCATCTTTTACAGCTCCAAGCTCAATTACCTCTCCTCCATGCATTTTTACAAGAGCTTCCAAAGTATAATTGTTTGAACTTCTAATTTGAGCTCTATTTTCTCTTTCTTGTCCAATTTCTAAAACTTCGCTACCAGTAGCTAAAATAGCAACTTTTGGTTTTTGAAAAACTTTTGGCATAACAATATTCAAACTTGCCATAACTCCAATTTCAGCAAAGCTTATTTGAGAGCCTTTTTTTATTAAAATTTCACCCTTTTTGTAATTCTCACCAACCTCTCTAACACTAAAACCTTTGTCTACTGGCTCTTTTATAATAATCTCATTATCATTAACTTCTACATTTTCAATAGGAATAAGAGTATCTGCTCCTTCTGGCATTAGTGAACCAGTAAATGTTTTTATACACTTTCCCTCTTTGATTTTAACTTTTTTTTCACTTCCTGCAGGATTGTCACCTAAGATTTTTATTCTTTTTTTACTTTGGTCTTCATATCTAATAGCATATCCATCCATAGCAGCTGTTTCATACTCAGGAGAGTTTGAAGTTGCAACTATATCTTCAGCTAAAACTCTATCTAAAGTATCTGTTAAAAATAGTTTTTGAACTCCAACCTCTTTAAAACTTAGTGAGTTTAAAATTTTCATAGACTCTTCAAAACTAATCATTACTTTCCTTTATTTGACATTAGTCATTGGTCATTAGGGATTGGAAATTAGGAATTAGTATTGGTGTTAGTGTTAACTACTACTATCCACTATTACTAAATCCTTCTCCCTTCATCCTTATCTCTTCCACTATCGAGCTATACCCCAATTCCACTAATTTCTAATGTCTAATGACCAATGTCTAATATACCTGCCCCTTTTATCTTTTGGCTTCTATCTTTTGCATAAACTCTTTTTTTGTTAATAACATCATATTTCCAAATAGGAGCATTTGCTTTAAAATCTTCTACAAACTCATCAATTAATTCAAGTGCTACTCTTCTTTTCGGGCTAAAAACAGCAGCCATATAGCTTGAGGTATGAACAGGGACATCACCAATAGAGTGAGCCATTTTTAAAAAAGCACCTCTTTTTTGTGCCTTTTCTTGCCAATTATCAAACCAACTTTTCAGTATTGGCTTATAAACATCAAAACTTAAAGCTTCAATGTCATTTTCTTCTCTTACAGTTCCAACAAAAGTTATAAATGCACCAAAATTTTTATCTTCACCCCATCTTCTCCAGCTACTAAAAATAGCATCAACATCTAATGGTCCATCATATAACTCTATCATATTATCCTCCACAAACCGGCGGCAACAGCGATATTTTATCTCCATCTTTCAAATTCACATCTAAATCTTGTACAATTTTATCATTTACCGCAACAGCACACTCTTTTAGCCATTTTGAAACTTCTTCATCATTTTGCAATTTTTTTGCTACCTCTTTTAGATTTTTTGCTTCCACTTTTATAGGCTCTTTTTTTATAGGACCCAAAAATTCTATTGTAACCATTTTCACTCTCCAAAAAATTTGCTTTATTATATCAAAAGAGATTTAAAAAAATAGGTTAGTAGGTTAGAAAATGGCAATTGGTGTATTGGTTATTAGTTATTGGTAAAAATCATATCTATTATACCAATTACCAATAACTAATAACTAATGTCCAATGCCCAAAACGCATTATGCTATAATTTGCCCATGATTTTTGCCAAGATTGATTATATAAACCTTTTACCATTTTATGTTTTTTTAAAAAGATATCTTAAAAACCCTTCTGATAGAGCTGCACTTTTTCATAAAAAAGGAGTTCCTTCCAAAATAAATCAAGATTTCAAAAACAATAGAGTTGATGCAGCATTCATTTCAAGCATATACTCATATAATCAAAAATGTACAAACTTAGGCATAGTTGCAAAAAAAGAGGTATTAAGCGTTATAGTTTGCAATGGAAAAGAGAAAGATGATATTGAATCAAATACATCAAATGTATTGGCAAAAATTTTAAATTTAAAGGGCGAGGTTTTAATAGGTGATAAAGCTTTAAAAAGAAGAAAAATTGATAATTCATGTGTTGATTTAGCTAAAGAGTGGTATAAAAAATATAAACTCCCCTTTGTATTTGCAAGGCTTTGTTATAAAAAAAATCCAAAAATCAATAAAAAAATTGAAAAAAAATTTTTAAACTCTCACTTAAAAATCCCTCAATATATTTTAAAAAAGTATGTAAAAAGAAGCTCCCTTTCTCAAAAAGAGATACTTCACTATTTATCTTTAATAGAGTATAAAATTGATAAAAAAGCAGAAAAATCATTAAAAAAATTTATTTATCTTTCAAGAAGAGTTAAAACAAACTAAGATAAAATATATCTGATTCAAATATATTCAAAGGCTATTTATGAGGAAACTTTTTTTGCTATTTTTTTTTATAATTTCTATTTTATACTCAAAAGAGCCTATATCTCCAATTCCTCAAAATATTAAATATAATAAAGATAAAGCAATACTGGGAAAATATCTCTTTTTTGATCCAATTCTTTCAAAAGATAAAACTATAAGCTGTGCAAGCTGTCATGATTTTAATCATGGAGGGGCTGACCCAAGACCAGTCTCTATTGGTGTGGGAGGTAAAAAAGGCAAAGTTAACGCTCCAACTGTGTACAATTCATACTTTAATTTTAGGCAATTTTGGAATGGAAGAGCAAAAGATTTAAAAGATCAGGCAAATGGCCCTGTCCATGCTCCAAATGAGATGGCCATGAATCAAAAATTGATTGAAAAGAGATTGAATTCTAATCAATTTTATAAAAAGCTTTTTAAAAAAGTATATAAGACTGATAAAATTAAATATGAAATGGTTTTAGATGCAATTGCTGAATTTGAAAAAGCTTTGATTACTCCAAATTCAAAATTTGATAGATTTTTAAGGGGAGAGATAAAACTATCTCCTTTAGAAAAAAGGGGGTACCTGCTTTTTAAACAACTTGGATGCATAACATGCCATAATGGTATAAATATAGGTGGTAATTCTTTTCAAAAAATTGGGGCTATAAATCCATATCCTAAAAAACCAGTTGGTGATAGATATGAAATAACAAAAAAAGAGTTTGATAGATATAGATACAAAGTACCTAGTTTAAGAAACATTGTTTTAACTGCACCATACTTTCATGATGGAAGTGCAAAAACATTAGAAGAGGCGGTAGACAAAATGGCATATCACAATCTAGGATTTAAACTAAGCAAAGAAGAGAAAGAAGCAATAGTTGCTTTTTTAAATACCTTAACTGGAGAAAAACCAAAAATACTGAAAGAAAATAGATGAAAATTAAACCTAATAAAAAAATAGTTACTGCTTCATTTCTTGGAGTAATAGCTATTTTTCTTTTAGTATTTTTTGAAAATTTTACAAGAGATTATTTTATTAAAAATAATGAAGTTATGTTTAATCTTAATAATCTAAAAATGCAAGAAACCACTTTAGATTATGAGGTATTAGAGAGTTCATTTTTTTTATATAAAAATTTTGACAAAATTACAAATACTCAAAAAAAAATCGAAAATATCTTAAATAAACTACTTAATAATATAGAACTAAAAAATAATCACCCAGAAGTTTATGAAAAATTGCTTGATTATAAAAAAAGCATACAGCATAAAATAGAGTTAATAAATGATTTTGAAAGTATCAATTCAACAATAAAAAACTCAACTATGTATCTTTCAACTCTTATTAGTAAAATTCCAATAATTATAGATAACAAAAAATCTCAAAAATTTGAAAATTATGAAAAACTTGTAATCAATACAATATCGTCCATATTTTTAGCAAAAAATAGTTTTGATGAAGATTTTTTAAATGAGATTAAAAACAATTTTGAAAAACTAAAAAAATATAAATTTAAAGATGAAGAGATAAAAAATTTCCACTCTGTTTTTCTTTCACATTTAAATCTTTTCATTAAAAATTTCCCCTACTACACAAATTTTTTGCAAAATATATTAAATAGTGATTCAAAAATAAAACTTCAAGAAACAATAAAATCATTTCTATATTCAGCCAATAAAAAGTTAAAATTTTTAACAAATTTATATATTGCTCTCATTATCTTTTATATCGGCTCAATTATAGCTATTATATATTTGATTATGATTCTTGATAAAGAAAATATTATTTTAAAAAGAATGCAAAGAAAATTAGAGAGAATGGCAACAATTGATCCACTTACTGGATTATTAAATAGAAGAGTTTTAGATATTGATAAGAAAAAAATAAAAAATCCACTATTTTTAATAGTAAATATTGATGGATTTAAGCACTATAATGACTTTTATGGAATTAAAGCTGGAGATTTTATTTTAAAAGAGGTGGCAAAATCTCTAAAAAAGATTGTACCAAAAGATTTAAATCCAAAATTTTATAGAATAGGAGGAGATGATTTTGGAATTTTAATGGAAAAAGATCATTTAGATATAAAAGATCTTGCACTAAAAATTATTAACTATTTTAAAAATCATAAAATTATGTATGAAAATATCGATATTCATCTGTCTGTTAGCATTGGTATAACTTACGAAAGACCAATTATAGAAACAGCAGATATGGCACTAAAATATATAAAAAAAGATATTAGAAGATCATTTTTTATATATAACAAACATATTGGCTTTTATCAAAAAATTGAAGAAAATATAAAAAAAACAAAAATATTAAAAAATGCTTTGGAAAACAATGAAATTTATACATATTTTCAGCCTATTTTTGATCCATATAAAAATGAAATCATCAAATATGAAGTTCTTGCGAGAATAAAAAACGGAGATAAAATTGAGTCAATTTTTCCTTATTTAGATATTGCTAAAGAGACAAAGCTTTATGAAAATCTTACAAAAGTTATATTTGAAAAAAGTTTTGATTTTTTTAAAAATAAAGATTTGCCTTTTTCTTTGAATATATCGATGGAAGATATATCAAATCCATCACTGCTCAAATTTTTAGGAAATCTATTTAGCAAATATCCAGATATCGCAAAAAAAGTAACTTTTGAAATTTTGGAAAGTGCTGCTATTACTGATTATGATGCAGTTAGAGATTTTGTATCTATTGTAAAAAGCATGGGATCACAAATAGCAATAGATGATTTTGGAAGCGGTTTTTCAAATTTTGAGCATATTTTAAATTTAAATATAGACTATATCAAAATTGATGGGTCATTAATTAAAGATATTTCCAAAAATCCTCATGCAGAGCTTATTGTAAAAACAATAAAAAATTTTGCTGATGAAGCAAATATTAAAACAATAGCTGAGTTTGTTCATTCAAAAGAGGTTTTAGAGAAAGTAAAAGAGCTTGGTATAGATTATGCACAAGGATTTTACTTGGCTAAGCCTTGCCCAGAAATTAAGGATGAATTATGCAAGAAAAACTTTTAAGTACATGTAAAGAGATTCTCTCATCACAAGATTTAAAAATTTCAGATAAAATATTAAATGAACTTAATGAAAAAAAATATTTAGCATCATTTTACGAAAAAGATAATGAATTTTTCTTAAAAATATACTCTCAAAAACCTCTCATTCTTTCTGAAATTATTCCACTTTTACATGATATTGGATTTATAATAATTGATGAAGTCACTTACGATATTGATATTGACAACAAAAAAATTTTTATTATTAGATTTCTTTTAGATATCAAAGATAAAGAAAACCTAATAAAAGCAAAAGAAAATATTACTGAAATAATTGAAAAAGCCTTAAAGAAAGAGACTATTTTTAGATGCAAACTATACTCTTTAACATTAAAAGAAAATCTAAACTTAAAAGAGATAGTATTAATTAGAGCACTTATTAGATATGAAAATCAAATAGTTACTGAATTTAATGAAACAGCTATCACTAAAACGGTTTTAAAAAATCATTCTATTATAAAAGCACTTGTTGATCTATTTATTATTAAATTCGACCCAACAATTAAAAATAGAAAAAACAGAATAAAAAATAAAAAAGAAGAGATTGAAAATCTTTTAAAAGAGATAAGAAATATAAATGAAGATAAAATTATTAGAATATTATATAGAATTGTTGACCACTCTCTTAGAACAAACTTCTTTTTAAATAAAGAGACAATCAGTATAAAAATTGATACAAAATCTTTAGAAAATTATCTTCTTGGAATCCAGCCAGCAATAGAAATTTTTGTATACCATAATAAATTTAATGGTGTACATCTTAGAATGGGAAAAGTAAGTAGAGGTGGAATAAGATGGAGCGATAGATATGATGATTATAGAGAAGAGATAAAATCTCTTATGAGCACTCAAGAGGCAAAAAATGCAATCATCGTTCCATCTGGTGCAAAGGGTGGATTTGTTATTTATAAAGAAAAAAGCGAACTTAGTTTTGATGAATTTAAAAACTTCTATTCTTTATTCATAGACTCTTTATTAGACCTAATTGATAATAAAAAAGATAACAAAATTGTAAAGAATAGAAAAATTATATCTTATGATAAAGATGATTTCTATTTTGTTGTTGCTCCTGATAAAGGGACCTCATCTATGAGTGATGTTGCAAATGAAATCGCTATAAAAAGAGATTTTTGGCTAAAAGATGCATTTGCAAGTGGAGGAAGTAAAGGATATAACCATAAAGAGCTTGGAGTTACTGCAAAGGGAGCATGGAAAAGTGTTTCAAGATTTTTCATAGAAAAAAATATAGATATCTATAAAGATAGCATTACTGTTGTTGGAATTGGCTCAATGAGAGGGGATGTATTTGGAAATGGTATGCTCATAAATTCAAACATAAAGCTATTAGGAGCCATAAGTCATAATGAAATTTTTATAGATCCAGATCCAAATCCAAAAATTTCTTTTCAAGAGAGACTTCGATTATTTAAAAAAGGTGCACACTGGAGAGAGTATGATAAAAGTAAAATAAGCGAAGGTGGAGGGGTATTTTCAAGAGATGCAAAAAGTATAACCCTTACACCACAAATAAAAAAACTTTTAAATATAAATAAAAACGAATTAAATGGAGAAGAGTTAGCTAAAAAACTTCTTTGTTTAAAAGTAGATCTTTTATACAACGGTGGAGTTGGAACATATGTAAAATCAAGCGATGAAATCAATCTATATCTAAGTGATAAAGAGAATGAAGGTGTAAGAGTAAACGCAAATGAGTTAAAATGTTTTGCTGTATGTGAAGGTGGAAATTTAGGATTTACTCAAAAAGCAAGAATAGAGTATGCAAGAAATGGTGGAAAAATAAATCTTGATAGCATTGACAATTCAGCAGGTGTTGACACATCTGACCATGAAGTAAATCTCAAAATAGTTCTAAATAGCTTAAAAGATAAAAATATAATAGATGAAAATGAAAGAATAAATACACTAAAATCATTAACAGATAAAGTTTTAAACTCTGTTTACTGGACAAATTACCTTCAACCTCTTGCTATTACTCTTGATGAGAAAAGGTCAAAAGAGGATTTAGAGAAATTTATAAAAACTGTTGAGGTTTTAGAAAAAAATATAAAAATATTTAAAAGAAGAGACTTTTCTATACCAAAACCAACAGATTTTGAAACTATTCTAACAAAAGATGGAGCAATTGTTAGGCCAATACTTGGAATACTTCTTTCTTATTCTAAAATTTTTATAAAACAGATTTTATTAAAAAGTGATTTTTTAGATTCGGCTTTTGCTAGGCATTATCTATTTAAATATTTTCCAAAATCTTTTGTATCTGTATATGAAGATGAAATAGAAAACCATCCACTAAAAAGAGAGATAACTGCAACAGTTATAGCAAATAAAATAATAAATTTTGCTGGTAGCAGTTTTATCGTAGATTTTGAAAACCTAAAAGAAGAAAAATTTGTTAAAAAAATTGAATCATATCTTGTTATAAATCAGTTACTAAATGCAAATGATATTAGATTTGAATTATATAGAAGTGATTTAAAAATAGACTCAAATATTCAATATAAACTTCTTTTAGAATTAGAAAATTCTATAAATTTTAGTGTAAATTGGATGATAAAACATCAAAAAAATATTGATCCTATTTTTATTTTAGGATACAAACATGAATTAAATGAAATTTTAGAAAGAGGCAAAAAAAGAATAAAAATAAAAGAGTATATAAAAGACAATAAATCAATAAATCTTTTTTATTCATATTTAGAATATTTAAAATTCTTAGCTGCAGCAATCGAGATTAAAGAGAAAACTCCACACAGTTTTAAAGATGTTGCAAAACTTTTCTTTTTAATTATAGATTTTTTCAAAATCAATGAGATTCTTAATATTATTAATGAGTATAAACCTCTTTTGGAATATGAAAAAAAGGTAAAATTCCAGCTTGAACAGCTCTTGCAATTTTTTGTAGTAAAACTTGCAAAAAGAGTTTTAGTATATACAAGAGCTGATGAAAATATTGAAAATAGTTTTAAAAAATATCTATCTTCAGAGATAGAAAATTATGAAAATATTTTAAAAGAGATAAAAAACTTTTGCACTAAAAAACACCAAAATCTATATGTAATTACATATATTGTAAATTCTTTGTCTCTGCTTCTTATTTAAAGGAACTTTAAAAGTTTTCTAATAATTTTTCTACTCTATTAATTGTCTCATCTTTTCCTATTATTGCCATTATATCTGAAAGGTCTGGACCAGATAATTTTCCCACCAAAGCAACTCTTAAAGGCTGACCTATTTTTCCAAATCCTATATTTTTCTCTTTTACAACTTCTTCTATTATTTTATGAAAATCTACAGGTAAATGAGCATCAATTGATTTTAGCTTATCTAAAAAGAGATTTAGAATCTCTTTATATTCACCTTTTAAAGCTTTCTTTACCGCTTTTTCATCATACTCTTTTGGAGATTCTAAAATCTCTTTTGCCATATCGGCTAACTCTTTTATTGTTTTTGCTCGCTCTTTTAATGCATCAAGAAGTATCTCTTTTTTATCATGGCTTTCCAAAAATAGATCATAATCTTCTAATAATTTTATAAGTCTATCATTTGAACTATTTTTTATATAGTGAGAATTTAGCCAATCAAGTTTGCTTAGATTATATGCTGAAGCAGATTTATTTATATCTTTAGGATCAAAAAGCTCTAACATCTCCTCAAGAGTAAATATCTCTTGATCTTTATAACTCCATCCAAGCCTAACAAGAAAATTTAAAAGTGCCTCTGGAAGGTACCCCATTTTTTTATATTCCATCACATCCATTGCACCATCACGCTTACTAAGTTTTTTTCCTTGCTCATTTAAAATCATTGGAACATGATAAAATTTAGGCAATTTTAAACCCAAAGCCTCATAAACAATGATCTGTTTTGGTGTATTATAAAGATGATCATCTCCTCTAATAATATCTGTTACTCCCATTAAAGCATCATCAATTGCAACAACAAAATTGTATGTAGGTGTTCCATCACTTCTTGCAATAATAAAATCATCTAACTCTTCTGCTCTAATAGTTATAGTTCCTTTTATACCATCTTCAAATATGATATCTCCCTCAAGAGGAGCCTTTATCCTAACAACTGGCTTAACACCTTCAGGAGGTGTTCCTGTAAAGTCTCTATATCTTCTATCATATCTTGGTCTCTCACCCCTTTCTTGCTGCTCTTGTCTTAATTTGTCAAGTTCCTCTTTAGTCATATAGCAATAATATGCTTTTCCTTCATCTAAAAGCTTATTTATATATTTTTTATAAATATTAAATCTTTTTGATTGATATGCCACCTCTCCATCATAATCTAATCCAACCCAATCAAAAGCTTTTAAAATTGCTTCTGTTGCCTCTTGTGAATTTCTAGAAAGGTCTGTATCTTCAATTCTTAATATAAATTTTCCACCATTTTTTCTTGCCCAAAGCCAGTTAAAAAGTGCTGTTCTTAGTCCTCCTATATGTAAAAACCCTGTTGGACTTGGTGCGAATCTTGTTACAACCATTTTAACCCTTTAAATTTTTTTTTAATTTTAATCTATTCTTAGTTAAAAGCTGGTAAAATCTTGATTTAGTAATTAGAGATTTAAAAAAGGCATATTTATGAAAAAAATATTATTTATTTTAATATTTACTATACCAACTATTTTTGCTGGCTTAATTGATGGTATAGCAATTATCGTAAACAATGAACCAATAACTATGATAGAGATATTAAAAACTGCAAAGACTTTAAACATTAGCAAAAAAAAGGCAGCTGAGCTTTTAATTGATGAAAGACTTCAAGAGGCACAGATAAAAAAACTGGGAATTACTGTTGATGATTTTGAACTAGAAAATGAGATAGAAAAATTTGCACAAAAAAAAGGTCTTTCGTTATATGAATTTAAAGAGATACTAAAACAAAAAGGGATAAAGTGGGAAGAGTATAAAGATAGTTTTAAAAAACAGCTTCTAAAAAAGAAATTTTTTAAAAAAATTGCAGCAACAAAACTTACTCGTCCAGATGAAGAAGAGATAAAAGAGTATTATAAAAAACATTTAGAAGAGTTTTCTTTGCCAAAATATGTTGAAATAGTAAAATATATATCAAAAGATAAAGCATCTTTACAAAAAATTATGCAAAATCCTTTGATTTCCATTCCTGGTATACAAATAGGAGAAGAAAAAGTAGAATTTTCGCAAATAAATCCAAAAATTGCTTTTCTTTTAAAAGATACTAAAGAGGGAAGTTTTACTCCTATTATTCCATTTGGAAAACAGTTTCTAACTATATTTGTAAAAAAGAAAATAGATATTACCCCAATTCCATATGAGCAAGCTAAAAATATGGTTTTATCAAAAATGATTGAAGAAAAAAGAGAAAAAGCTATAAAAGAGTATTTAGCAAAATTAAAAGTAAGTGCAAAGATAAAGGTATTGAGACTACCATGAAATAAGTTGAGTAAGTTGAGTATGGTGAGTGAGAGCTAAGAGTTAAGAGCTAAGAATTTAGTCATAATTATACTTTTAAACTTAATTCTTAACACTTAGCTCTTAACGCTAAATACCGATTACTGCATTCCAACTCACCTTACTCAACTTACTTACTCACTCTACTCAACTAAATACAAAGGAGAAAAATGTTACCAATAATTGCGACAAAAGATGATTTTTCAAAATATGTTGAAGAGATAAAAAGTAGTGAAATTTATAAAGAGCCATTAGGTTTTGGTATAGCAAGGGTTGATAGAGGACAAAAAAACCCAGATAAAATTTTACAGGCAGTCTATCCAGTAATAAACTGGAAAGAAAATTATGGCTCTGCAGCAATATTTTTAAAAGCTCTTGATGAGTGTGGACTTGGTTTTGATAAAAACTCAAGTGAAGCTGTATTTGATGTTACAAGAGATTTTGTTGATAACTGTTTGAATGCATTTGCACCTTTTTTAAGTGAAGCAAAGGGAGATAGTCATAAAAATGTTCAAATAATTAAAATGCTTGATTCTCTAATTGATTATGAATGCGATAAATTTAAAATTGTATTCATTTTTGAAGATGAAGCTCCAAAAACAGTTGAATCTGTTTATCTAAAACTATATGCACTCTCTACAGGTAAAGCACCTCTTAGAGGAGTAAATCTAAATGGAGCTTTTGGAATACTTTCAAATGTGGCTTGGAGCGGCAACACTCCAATTGAGCTTGATTGGCTTAGAGAAAATGAGATTGAACTAAAAATGAATGGTGAATATCCAGTAATTGACTCTGTTGATAAATTTCCAAGATTTTTACAACATATAATTCCTGCAGATAACACAAGAATACTTGATAGCTCTAAAGTAAGATTTGGTGCACAACTTGCTGCTGGAACTACAGTAATGCCAGGAGCTAGCTATATAAATTTCAATGCTGGAACTCTTGGTCCTGTAATGGTTGAAGGAAGAATTAGTTCAAGTGCAGTTGTTGGAAAAGGAAGCGATATTGGAGGCGGAGCAAGTATTTTAGGTGTTCTTAGTGGAACAAGTGGCAATCCAATAAGCATAGGAGAAAACTGTCTTCTTGGAGCAAATTCAGTAACTGGTATTCCCCTTGGTGACGGATGTATTGTTGATGCTGGAATAGCAGTATTAGAAGGAACAAAATTTTTCATGAGTGAAAAATCTTTTGAAGAGATTAAAGAAGCAAATCCTGAGTGGAAAGCTGAATATAAAGAGATTTTTAAAGGAAGAGAACTTGCTGGTTTAAATGGTCTTCATTTTAGACAAGATAGCACTACTGGACAAATGAAAGTTTTTAGAAGTAATAAAGAGGTTAAATTAAACGAAGAACTTCATTAAATAAGTGAGGAAGTTTTCCTCACTTTAAAAATTTCTCATCAATATATTTTGTATCGTAATTATTTGATATAAAATCTGGATTATCCATCAATTTTTTGTGAAAATCTATAGTTGTTTTAATACCTGTAACTTCAAATTCTTTTAAACATCTTTTCATTTTAGCTATAGCTTTTTCTCTATTTTCTCCCCAAACTATAAGTTTTGCTATCATTGAATCATAATACGGAGGCACGATATATCCAGCATATACATGGGTATCCATTCTTACATCTTTTCCACCAGGTTGAATCCAACTTTTTATTTTTCCTGGGCTTGGTATAAATCTATTTGGATCTTCAGCATTTATTCTACACTCAATTGCATGCCCTTTTAACTCAATATCTTCTTGAGAAAAAAGCTTTTCTCCCTGAGCAACTCTTATCATCCACTCAATAATATCAACTCCACTTACCATTTCACTAACAGGATGTTCTACTTGAAGCCTTGTATTCATCTCCATGAAATAAAAGTTCTTATCTGCGTCAACTAAAAACTCAATAGTTCCGGCCCCTTCATACTTAATAGCTTTTGCAGCTTTTACTGCAGTTTGCAATAGATTTTCTCTTGTTTTTTCATCAAGCAGTACTGCTGGAGATTCTTCAAGCATTTTTTGATGACGCCTTTGAAGTGAACAGTCTCTTTCTCCTAAATGAATAACATTTCCATGAGAATCGCCAATTAGCTGCACTTCAATATGCCTTGGGTTTTTGATAAATTTTTCCATATAAATAGTTCCATCACCAAAGGCACTTATTGCTTCACTCTCAGCTGCTAAAAAGGCATTTTCTATATAACTTTCATCTTCAACTACTCTCATACCTTTTCCACCACCGCCAGCAGCAGCTTTTAAAATGATTGGATAGCCTATCTCTTTTGCTTTTTTCTTTGCATCTTCAATATCTTTAATTGCACCCTCGCTTCCAGGAATCACTGGAACACCAGCTTTTCTCATAACCTCTTTAGCTTTGCTTTTATCGCTCATAAGCTGCATAACTTCTAAAGATGGTCCTATAAATTTAATATCATGAAGATTACATATCTCTACAAACTGTTGATTTTCACTTAAAAAACCATATCCTGGAAAAATTGCATCGCATCCACTTATTTCTGCTGCACTTATAATTGCAGGAATATTAAGATAACTATCACTGCTTTTTTCTGGGCCTATGCAGATTGCAGCATCAGCAAGTTTTAAATAATGTGCATCTTTATCTGCACTAGAGTAAACAGCAATTGCCTCTTTACCCATCTCTTTAATTGTTCTTATAGCTCTAAGTGCGATCTCTCCTCTATTTGCAATCAATATTTTCTTTATCATTTAGAGCCTCTCAACCAAAAATAGTGGCATATCATATTCTACTGGCTGTCCATCCTCAACTAAAATCTCCAAAATTTTACAATCAAACTCAGCCTCTATCTCATTAAATATTTTCATAGCTTCAATTATTCCTATAGTTTGCCCTTTGCTTACTCTATCTCCAACCTTTACAAAAGGAGGAGAGTCTGGACTTGGTGCTCTATAAAATGTTCCAACCATTGGAGAAGTAATATATTCGCCTTTTTTAGGTGCTTCAGCTTTTTCTTCTTTAGAAACCTCAGTTGTAACAGATGGTGCAACAGGTGCTGAAGGAGTTTGTGTTGGTGCCTGTGTTACTTGCACTGATGGCTGCAAAGCTGTTTCAAAACCTTTTTGCAAAGATATTTCAAAATCTTTATCTTTAACTTTTAGTTTGTTTAGCCCACTTTTATCAAAAATCCTTATTATTTCTTTTATCTCTTTAAAATCCATTGCTAATCCTTAGTTTGAAAGTTTATAATTGGAAATTAGGAATTGGAAATTGGGAATTAGTTAATATAGTTGAAAAACAAATTAGATAAATTCCGATCATCTAATCACTTGAGTATTTTAATTTAACCAAATTCCAAATTCCCAATTCCTAATTACACTAATTTTAATTTGCTATAATATCATAAATTTTATAAATATATATTTTAATTTGAAGGGTTCCAATGGGATTAAAAGCAGATTGTTGGATTAGAGAAAAAGCACTAAAAGAGAAAATGATTGAGCCTTTTTGCGAGGAACAAATAGGAAAAGGCGTAGTTAGTTACGGACTTAGTAGTTATGGATATGACATAAGAGTAAGTGATGAGTTCAAAATTTTTACAAATGTTAATGCAGAAGTTGTTGATCCAAAACATTTTGATGAGAGAAATGTTGTAGATTTTAAAGGAGATGTCTGTATAGTTCCTCCAAACTCTTTTGCATTAGCTAGAACGGTAGAATATTTTAGAATTCCAAGAAATGTTTTGGCAATATGTTTAGGAAAAAGTACTTATGCAAGATGTGGAATTATTGTAAATGTTACTCCATTTGAGCCAGAATTTGAAGGTCATATTACAATTGAGATATCAAACACAACTCCACTTCCAGCAAAAATTTATGCAAATGAAGGAATTGCACAGGTTCTTTTTTTAGAAGGTGATGAAGATTGTGAAATAAGCTATAAAGATAAAAAAGGAAAATATCAAAAACAAAGAGGAATAACTCTTCCAAAAATATTATAAAAATCTTCTCTCAAACCATAGTAAAAATGCCAATACAAGCCAAAAGTGACGAGAAAATCTGTTTCTTTTGGCATTTTTTATCAAAAATTTAAGCTGTTCTTCTTTAAAAAATCTCACTTCTTTATTTATTTTTTCTATTTTTAAAATATATTGGCTATTTTTGAGCCACTCCATATGTGGATATGAAAAGCCTCTCTTTTTTCTTTCAATAATCTCTTTTGGTATATATTTAGCTGCAATTTTTTTTAGAATATATTTTGGCTCTTTATCTCTTTTTTTTGAAAATGCAGCATATAATAATCTTTTATCAAGAAGAGGCGTTCTTGCTTCAATTGTATTTGCCATACTTACCATATCTAACTTTTTAAGATAAAGAGATTCAAGTCTTACTTTTAAATCCAAAAAGGTAAAAAAATCAACCTCTTTTTCAAAATTGCTATTTCTCCACTCATCAAGATGTCCCTTTATACATAATAGCGACTCATTATCTTTAACATTTTGTTTTAAAAAGAGATTTTTTTGTAGGTCTGTAAAAACTTCACAACTTGAGCGAAAAATCACCTCATCATTAAAAACCCTTTTATACCACTCCCACTCCTTATTTGGACTAAAGTTGCTTTTAAAATAGTTTTTTAGCCAATTTTTATATTTTAAATTTTTAGCTCTATATAGATCCAAAAACTCAAAATATTGGCGATATCCTAAGAAAATTTCATCTCCCCCTTCTCCACTTAAAACAACTCTAAATCCATCTTTTTTAATCTGTTTAAATAAAAAATATAGAGGTAAACTTGCGCTATCCCCAATAGGCTCATCAAAATGATCTATTAAAAAATCAAAACTTTCAAAAAAATCATCTTTTGTAAAAATAAACTCTTTATGCTCACTTTTTATATGATTAGCAACAATTTTTGCATATTTTAATTCGCTATATTTTTCCTCTTTATATCCAATAGAATAGGTAGTGAGTTTTTTTTGCTCTTGTTTAGCTAATGCACTAACTAAAGAACTATCAACTCCTCCACTAAGAAGTGAAGCAACTTCAAAATCTCCTTGCAATCTTTTTCTTATTGAATCTATTAAAATTTTTTCGATATCGCCATTTTCTTTTTTTAAAAGAGTATCAAATCTATCTATCTCATATGAAAAATTTTCAATATCAAATTTTAAAATCTCTCCTGAATTAATCTTATAGATATCTTTATAAAAAGTTGAGCGATTAGGAATGGAGCCAAATGATAGATAGCAGCTTAGAGCATTTTTATTAAATTCTGCCTTTTTTATATAGTGCAAAATTGCTTTTATCTCTAAAGCAAAAATAAAAATTTCACTATTTTTATAAAAATAGAGTGGTTTTTTCCCAAAAATATCTTTTGCAAGATATAGATTTTTTTTATCATAAATCCCAAAAGAGAACATTCCTTCTAATTTTTCAAAATTTGGATAAGCTTTAATAATAGCTTCAGTATCACTTAATACATCAAAATCTTTATAGTTATATATCTCACCATTAAAAACTAAAACTTTATTATCTTTTATTAAAGGCTGATTTACATCTTTATTTAAAATATATAATCTATTATGACCAAGAAAGATATTTTTATCTTTATAAAATCCTTGAAAATCTTTTCCTCTATGAATTAAAAGATTTAAAGACTCTTTTGCTCTTTTTTCATCATACCTTCCAACAACTCCTAAAAAGCCACACATTATTTAAGAGCACCTTAAATCCATTTTTTTCTCTTTAGCCATCTATAAATTAAAAACCCAATTATTAAATTTATACCCCAAATATAAAAATATCCATATTTCCAGTTAAGTTCAGGCATATATTTAAAATTCATCCCATAATTTCCAACAATAAATGTTAATGGTAAAAATATCAAAGATATTGCAGCAAGTCTTTGCATTGCCTGATTCATCCTATTTGATAAAAAACCCATCAAAAGATTTTGCAGATAGCCTGTTCTTTCAAGATATGATTTAGATTCGTTTATTAAAAAGGAGAGATGCTCTTTTAAATCGATAAATTCAAATTTTAACTTTTTTCTTATCGCAGTTGGATAGTGATTATATATCTTATTTATAATATCATTTTCAAGTACGCTTTGTTTTGCTATTCTATTTAAACTTCTTCTTGCAAAATATAATCTTTTTTGAATCTCATCTTCATCTACCTCTTTATCAAAAATATTATCTTCAATCTCTTCGAGTTTATCATCTATAAAATCAACTATTCCCATAGTATTATCTATCAAAATATCCATAATTATATATGTTAAATACTCTATAGAGTCAGTTGCTTTGTATCTTCTATAAAATCTTCCAACCATCTTTTTTGTTACATCTTCATATTCTGAAAGGAAAATTAGCTTCTCTTTTGTAATAATCAAAACTATGTTTGTATCTTCAAAAAGAAGTTCATCCTCTTTTGAAGGCTTGAAAAATTTTAAAATAATTAACTTAAATCCTTCATTCTCTTCATAAGCAACACTTTGGTCTTCACTTTTAATATCTTCAATGAAACTCTCATGAAAACCATTTTCTAACAGCCAATCTAAAATATTTTTATTTTTAGTTGTAGTAAATACTATCTGCTTTTTTCCAACTTCTAAACTTATCTCATCTTCACCTTTTTTATAAAGTTTATCAGCAAAAACATACATCGTTTTCCTTTTATTAAAATATACAACCTCTATATCTATATTTTTCAAATATTTTCAAAACATCATCATCAATATCTTCTTTAAGAGGTAAAATCAATACTGCTTTATATAACTCTTCACACGTTGGCAAAGATTTACTTTTAAAAAGAGTAATTTTATATAAAGGTTTAAATCTAACTTTAACATCAATTTTTTTATTTAAAAGCTCTTGATAAATATCCTCTTTTGGACAATATAAAGAGGGCTTTAATAATATTGGATAACTTTTCTTTAATGTTTTATTACCTATATTTAATATATCAAAATAGGGACTGTTTTGAAATTTTTCATTAAAATATTTAACCATTTCATTTGAATTTTTAATCTGTTCATCTAAATTTTCTACATCACAAGGTTTTGCAATATCTTTTATTCCTAAAGAAATTACATCAAAATTCCAAAGTTTTGCTTTTTTTATTCCGCCATTTAAAAAAAGCTTAGTTTTTTCAAAAATCTCTTTATCGAAAAATTCAGCCTTTATGCAGTTTTTATATTTTTTTACAAATACTTTTGCCTCACCTATATTTTCTCCAAAATTTTGAAAAACAATATCAGATTTTGGTATGAAAGTCTCAAAAAAATTATGAATAATATCTGCACTGCTTGAAAAATCAAATTTTGAATCTACATATTCTATATCAATATTTAAAATTTTTGCTATATTTGCAAAAAATGTAGGAGAAATAGGATTTAATTTTATCTTTTTATATCCAAAGGCATGCAATAATGCCATATACAAAATCTGGATATTTTTAGAGTATAAAACCATAAATCTTCCTTACATATATTATATATCAATAACCGATATCATTATATTAAATTTTATGTTAGAATAGCGAAAAAAATCTGTAGGATAGATATGGGAAAAAATCTAATAATAGTTGAATCACCTGCAAAAGCAAGAACAATAAAAAATTTTCTTGGAAAAAATTATGAAGTAATTGCTTCAAAAGGTCATATTAGAGATCTTCCAAAAAGCAGTTTTGGAATTAAAATAGAAGAGGGAAAATTTGAACCCCAATATAGGGTAGATAAAGAGCACTCTGGGGTTGTAAAACAGATAAAAGATCTTGCAAAAAAGAGTGATACCATCTATATTGCAACAGATGAAGATAGAGAGGGTGAAGCAATAGGATTTCATATAGCTAAAGCTATTGGAAAAGAGCCTGAAAAGCTTCCAAGAATCGTATTTCATGAGATTACAAAAAATGCAATAAAAAAGGCTCTAGAAAATCCAAGATCAATAGATATGAATAGAGTCAATGCTCAACAAGCAAGGAGACTACTTGATAGAATTGTTGGATATAAATTAAGCCCTCTTTTATCAAATAAAATTCAAAGAGGACTTAGTGCTGGTAGGGTACAAAGTGCTGCATTAAAACTTGTTGTTGATAGAGAAAGAGAGATAAAAGCTTTTGTACCACAAGAGTATTGGAGTATTGAGGCAAAATTTAATGAAATTATAGATAGCATTTTAGTTGAATTTCAAGGTAAAAAAATAGAAAAACTATCTATAAAAGAGCAAAATGAGGCAAAAAATATTGTTGATACACTGAAAAATGAAACCTTCACTGTATCAAAAATAGAAAAAAAACAAAGAACTACAAAATCACCAGCTCCTTTTATGACATCAACACTGCAGCAAACTGCTTCTACTCAGCTAGGATTTTCTCCAAAAAAGACTATGATGATAGCCCAAAAACTTTATGAAGGTGTCCAAACTGATAAAGGAATTACAGGTGTAATAACATATATGAGAACAGATAGCCTAAATATAGCAAAAGAGGCAATTGAGGCTGCAAGAGAAAAGATAGAAAAAAGTTATGGGAAAGAGTATCTTCCAAAAAATGCAAAAATATATACAACTAAAGCAAAAGGGGCTCAAGAGGCTCATGAGGCTATTAGGCCAACTATGATTGATTTTACACCACAAATTGCTGCAAATTATTTAACACCTGATGAATTAAAACTTTACACCCTTATCTATAATAGATTTTTGGCTTCTCAGGCAAAAGATGCAATCTTTGAGACTCAAACTATCTATTTTTCTTCAAAAGATGGAGTATTTAAAGCAAATGGGAGAAGACTTGTTTTTGATGGTTTTTATAAAATTTTAGGCGGGGCTGAAAAAGAAAAACTTCTACCTGAGTTAGAAGTTGGAGAGAGTGTAAATCTATCTAAAATAGAAGCGATTCAACACTTTACAGAACCACCAGCAAGATATTCTGAAGCAAGTTTAATTAAAAAATTAGAATCTTTAGGTATCGGAAGACCATCAACTTATGCACCAACAATTGCACTTTTACAAGCAAGAGACTATATAAAAATAGAAAAAAAACAGCTTATTCCCACAGAAACAGCATTTAAAGTTATTGAAGTTTTAGAAAAGCATTTTCCAAATATAGTAGATAGTTCGTTTACTGCTAAAATGGAAGAGGAACTTGATGAAATTGCTCAAGCAAAAAAAGATTGGCAAAAAGTATTATGGGATTTTTATGAACCATTTATTAGTCAGATAGAAAAAGGGAAAAAAGAGATAAAAAGCCAAAAAATTGCAATTCCTGTTGGAAGAACTTGTCCTGAATGTGGAGCTGAACTTGTTAAAAGAAGCGGTAGATTTGGCGAATTTATAGCTTGTAGCGCCTTTCCAAAATGTAAATACACTGAACAGATAGAAAAAGAGGAAAAAGAAGAGAAAAAAGAGGAGACTTCTGAAGAGGTTTGCGAAAAATGTGGCTCACCAATGGTTGTAAAAAGAGGGCCTAGAGGCGAATTTTTAGCTTGTAGTGCTTATCCAAAATGTAAAAATACAAAACCCCTAAAGAAAAGCGAACCAAAAAAACTTGATGTAAAATGTCCAGAATGTGGAGGAGATATAGTTGAGAGATTTTCAAAAAGAGGTAAATTTTATGGATGTGCAAACTATCCAAAATGTACATTTGTATCAAAATATGAACCTGTAAATAAAAAATGTCCAGAGTGCAATTATCTAATGGCAAAAAGAACATATAGAAAAAAAGAGATTTATGAATGCATAAAGTGCAAATATAGAGAAGAGATATGAAAATAGGGATAATTTCAGATACCCATAATAGAGTAGATCTTACTAAAGAGGCTATAAATAAGTTAATAGAGTTTAATATCTCTTACTTAATACATGCTGGCGATATTGGAAAAGATGTTGCAAATTTTTTAGATAGTTTAGATATAAAAACTGTTGCAGTTTTAGGCAATACTGATACAAATATTCAAAAAGAGCATAAAAATTTAAATATACAAACTCAGCCATACTACTTTAAAATTAAAGATACCACATTTAAACTTATGCATCAGCCATATTTTCTAACTCCAGATAGTGATGTTATAATTTATGGACATTTACACAAATTTGAATGCAGTAAACAAAAAAGTTTATATATAAATCCTGGAGAGGTTTGTGCAAGAGAAAAACCAAAAATAGAGTGCGCATTATTATATTTAGATGGTTTTGAGGTAAATTATATACATAAAGATTTAGAAAAAGAGCTTTGGATTGAAAAAAAGGTTTGTTAATGAAAGTATATTTATGTGCTATAAGCAATATTTCAAGTGGTGTATGCGCTGAAGATTGTGCATTTTGTACACAAAGTACAAAATATAGAGCCGATATTCCAAGATATAAATATAAATCTATAGAAACTATTGTTCAAGAGGCAAAAAAGGCAAAAGTTGCCAAAGCGATAGGATTTTGTTTAGTAACAGCAGGACGCGGAATTGATGATAAGATACTTGATTTTGTTTGCAAAGCTGCGACAGCTGTTAAAAAAGAGGTGCCAGATATATCTTTGATAGGATGTAACGGGACTGCTGAGATTTGGCAATTAAAAGAGTTAAAAAAGTGTGGTATTGAAAATTATAACCATAACCTTGAGAGCTCAAAAAGCTTTTATAAAAATATATGCTCAACTCATACTTGGGAAGAGAGATATCAAACATGTCTTAATGCAAAAGAGGCTGGACTAAATCTTTGTACAGGTGGTATTTTTGGGCTTGGTGAGAGCAAAGAGCAGCAAATTGAATTATTAAATGAGATAGCATCACTAAAACCTATGAGTGTTCCAATAAATTTTTTTCATCCAAATCCTGCACTTCCACTTCCTCAAAAGATTATGGATAAAAATGATGCATTAGAAATTATAAAAAAAGCAAGAGAGGTATTAAAAGATGCTATGATTATGGTAGCAGGAGGAAGAGAACTTGTATTTGGTGATGATTGGCCAAAAATTTTTGAAGCTGGAGCAAACTCTATAGTAGTTGGAGATTATCTAACAACAAAAGGAAATGAGCCTTCAAAAGATATAAAAACATTAGAAAAATTGGGATATGAAATAGCAAAAAGTTGTCATGAATAATGAAATTTTAATAATTATAACTCTATCTTTACTTATTTTTGTTACCCCTTTTATGTCAAAGCTTTTAAAAGCTCCTACAAGTGTTTTAGAAATAATACTAGGTTCTTTAGCTGGTACAATTGGACTTTTACATCATATAAAACTTTTTGAAATTGTTGCGGAGTTTGGTTTTTTGTACCTTATGTTTCTTGCAGGTCTTGAAGTTGATCTAAAAAAAATTTTTAAAGTTGATAAAAAAATATTAAAAAGAGGGCTTTTTTATACCGCCCTTTTATATATTTTCTCTTTTGTAATTGTAAAATATTTAAATTTAAGCAACATTTTTATTGTTATTTTTCCACTAATTTCAGTCGGACTTATAGCAGCTCTAAGAAAAGAGTATGGAAAAAATTTAAAGTGGTTAGATATCTCTATTACAATAGGCTCACTGGGAGAAGTTATTAGTATTGCTGTTTTAACTATAATTAGTGCGGGCTTTAAATTTGGCTATGGAATAGAGTTTTATGAAACTATTTTTTATCTTTTCCTATTTTTATTGATTATTCTTGGAGTTTTTAAACTTTTACAAATACTCTTTTGGTGGTATCCAGAACTCAAAACAACTCTTATGCCAAGAATTGATAAAGAGGAACAAGACATAAGACTTTCAATGGGAATTTTCTTCCTATTTTTAGCAATTATGCTATATTTAAAACTTGAAGTAGCTTTTGGAGCCTTTATTGCTGGTATTTTTATAGCAACTTTTTTTGAACATAAAAAAGCCCTGCCTCATAAATTATCCTCTTTTGGTTTTGGATTTTTTGTTCCTATATTTTTTATATATACTGGAAGTTCATTTAAACTTGAAGCAATTTTCATGGAGGGACTTTTAGAAAAAGCAGCACAGATAACTTTTTTAATGATTTTAATAAGAGTATTAGCTTCATCTGTTTTTATTAAAATATTGAATTTAAAAGATTCAATCTTATTTGGACTCTCCCACTCTATGCCTTTAACTCTTCTTGTAGCAATTGCAACTTTGGCATTTCATGCAAAAAGTATAGACAGTTTTCACTATTTAGCTTTTATTTTAGCAAGTCTTTTTGAAGTAATAATAGTAATGTCGGCTATAAAAGTAATACAAAAAATAAAATAATAAATAGTCATTAGTAATTAGACAATAGACAATAGACATTAGTCATTAGACATTAGTCATTGGGAATTAGTTTTTCTTCAAACTTATAATTTTCTCCACTATTCTGCTATCCCGTTTCTCCGCTTTACAGCTTCACTGCTTCACATGATCACTGTTTATCACCTATCCCGCTATTCCACTATACCCCTATTCCACTATCCTATTTCACTGCTTTTTACTACTTACTAACAAATTCTATTTCAATTTTATCTTTTTCTTTTTTTATTTTATATTTTACTTTTCTTTTTAATTTGATAGCAACTCTATAATAGTTTTTATGAGAACCTAAAATAATATTTTCTACAATTTTATTATCTAAATTTTCTATTTTTTTTGTCGGAAAAGATCTTTTTGCTTTAAAATCTAAAACAATTTTTTCTGGATTTGAAATAGAAAATATTTTTTTAATTTTATCATTTGTTAAAAACACAATATAATTATCGCTTAACTCAATACTTATCCATTTAAAAGGTTTTATTTTAGGAATCTCTACTTTTGCAATTGCAAACTCTTTTTCACTACTAATTTTTTTAGATTTAGTTACTTTCACAGGCTTTGTATTAGTTACTGGTTCAAAAGGATTTTCTCTTGCATATAAAGAAAGAAGCAAAAAAATAATTATAAAATATTTCATTCAGGCTCCAACTGCTTTAGTTCAAAATACTCTTTTTGAAGTTTTGCATTTTCCTCTTTTAATCTTTGAACTTCTCTTTTTAGCGCCTCTTTTTTATTTTGCAGTTCAAAAAGAACCTCAACAGAGTTTTTTCCAAAAAGAAGATTGCCAATATAAACACCTAAAAGTATTATCAGCATTAAAGCTGATAACACTTTTAAAATATCAAAAAATATCTCTTTTTGATTTTTTTTAAAATTAACTAAATCATCAACTAATCTCATAATGTTTATCTAAAAAGCTCTTTACCTATATATTCTGGATATAAAAGATCTCTTTCAATTTCAAGTAGTCTATTATATTTTGCTGTTCTCTCACCACGTGCCGGGGCACCTGTTTTAATCTGAGCAGTATTTAAAGCAACTGCAAAATCAGCTATAAAAGCATCTTCGCTTTCACCACTTCTATGACTCATTACACAGTTATAACTATTTCTTTGAGCAAGTCTAACTGTTTGCATAGTTTCAGTAACAGTTCCGATTTGATTTGGCTTTATAAGTATTGCATTTGCAATATTTTTTTCAATACCTTCTGCTAATATTTTCTTATTTGTAACAAAAAGATCATCACCAACAAGCTGTATTTTACTCCCAAGTTTTTGAGTTAATATTTTCCAACCTTCCCAATCATCTTCAGCCATACCATCTTCTATAGATACAATAGGAAATTTATTTACTAAATCTTCATAAAACTCTGCAAGCTCTTCGCTACTTAAGATTTTTTTATCGCCTTTTAACTCATATTTCCCATCATTATAAAATTCACTACTTGCTGCATCAAGTGCTATTACAATCTCTTCTCCTGGTTTATAGCCAGCTTTTTCAATAGCTTTTAAAATATATTCTATTGGCTCAGAATTGTTTTTAAAATTTGGTGCAAAACCTCCTTCATCACCTAAAGCTGTAGGATGACCATCATTTGCAAGAAGTTTTTTTAATGTATGATATATTTCACTGCTTGCTCTAAGAGCCTCTTTAAAATCATCAAATCCAGTAGGCATAATCATATATTCTTGAAGATCAACATCGTTATCTGCATGAGCTCCACCATTTATGATATTTAACATAGGTGTTGGAAGGATAACACCATTTGAACCTCCAAGATATCTATATAATGGAAGGTGAAGGCTTGTTGCTGCAGCTCTTGCAACAGCCATTGAAACTCCCAATACTGCATTTGCACCAAGTTTAGAGTAGTTATCAGTTCCGTCTAGCTCTTTTAAAATAGCATCTATTTCAGCTTGATTATATGGATTTAGCCCAACAAGCTCATCTGCAATATCAACATCAACATGCTCACAAGCTTTTAAAACACCTTTTCCGTTAAATCTTTCATCATTATCTCTAAGTTCTAATGCTTCTCTTTTTCCTGTACTTGCACCACTTGGCACAATAGCACTTGACATAGTCCCATCACTTAATACAACTGTTGCTTTTACTGTTGGATTTCCTCTACTATCTAAAACTTCTTGAGCAAAAATATTATCTATATATACCATCAATTCTCCTTTTTAAATTTTAACATTGGACATTAATTATTGGTGTATTGACATAATTTAGATACGAAGCTTTTCCTAATATACCAATAACCAATAACTAAGAACTAAGAACTAAGAACCAATCTATTCTTCTATCTCATTTTCAGGAACCATCATCAAACTATCATTGATTCCCATAGCTTTTTTGATTTCACTTTCTATCTCTTTTGAAATTTCTGGATGCTCTTTTAAGTAAGCTTTTACATTTTCTCTTCCCTGGCCAAGTTTAATATCTTTATAACTAAACCAGCTTCCACTTTTATCTATAATATCAAGTTTAACTCCATAATCTACAATTTCACCCTCTTTTGAGATACCCTCTCCAAACATAATATCAAATTCGGCTTGTCTAAATGGTGGAGCAACTTTGTTTTTTACAACTTTTGCTCTAACTCTATTTCCTATCTGATTTTCGCCCTGTTTTAATGTAGCTATTCTTCTTACATCTATTCTAACAGATGCATAAAATTTCAATGCATTACCACCTGTTGTAGTTTCTGGTGTTCCATATCCCATGGCGCCTATTTTCATACGAATCTGATTGATAAAAATAACCGTAGTATTCATTTTATGAAGAACACCTGTTAATTTTCTTAAAGCCTGGCTCATAAGTCTTGCTTGAAGACCCATATGGGAATCACCCATTTCACCTTCAATTTCTGCTTTTGGAGTTAATGCTGCAACTGAGTCTATAACAATCACATCAACAGCACCGCTTCTTGCTATAGTTTCAACAATATCCAAAGCTTGCTCTCCAAAATCTGGCTGAGAAACAAGTAGATTTTCAACATCTACACCAAGATTTTTTGCATAAAGCACATCTAAAGCATGTTCAGCATCTATAAAAGCGCATACTCCACCATCTTTTTGCGCTTCAGCAATGATTTGTAAAGCCAAAGTTGTTTTACCTGAACTCTCAGGCCCATAAATCTCTATGATTCTTCCTTTTGGAACTCCCCCGATTCCAAGGGCCAGGTCAAGTCCAAGTGAACCTGTACTAATTGATGCAATTGGTTCAATCTCTTTTTCTCCAAGTTTTACCAATGCACCTTTACCAAAGGCTTTATCAATCTGTTTAATTGCAAGTTCTAATGCTTTTTGTTTATTTGGATCCATTTAATACCTCTTT
Source organism: Nitrosophilus kaiyonis (assembly GCF_027943725.1). NCBI lineage: Bacteria > Pseudomonadati > Campylobacterota > Epsilonproteobacteria > Nautiliales > Nitratiruptoraceae > Nitrosophilus > Nitrosophilus kaiyonis. The sequence continues at coordinate 477,447 of NZ_AP025696.1, forward strand.
TAATTTTTTTTATATTTTAGCTTTTTTTAAGTAAAATATCCATAAAAAATTAAAGGTTGTTAATGTCAGTATATACTGTTGCTCACTCACCTGATGCAGATGATATTTTTATGTATTATGCTATCAAATTTGGATGGATTAGCTCAAAAAATATAAAATTTGAAAATATAGCCCTTGATATTGAAACTTTAAATGAAAAGGCATTAGAAAACTTTTATGATATTACTGCAATAAGTTTCGCTTTATATCCGTATATAAAAGATGAGTATGCACTTTTGAGAACTGCAGTTAGTTTTGGCGAAGGTTATGGACCAAAACTCATAAAAAAAAGAGGGAAAAAATTAAAAAAAGATTTCAAAGTTGCACTAAGCGGGAAATATACTACCAATGCTATGCTATTTAGGATAGCATATCCTGATGCAAAGCCAATATATATGAATTTTTTAGATATAGAAAAAGCTGTAGTTGATGGAATTGTTGATGCGGGTGTTTTGATACATGAATCGATTTTAGATTTTGATAGCTCTTTAGAGGTTGAAAAAGAGATTTGGGATATATGGCTAGAGCTTGCTAAAGAAGAGCTTCCTCTGCCTCTTGGCGGAATGGCACTTAGAAGGTCGCTTCCTTTAAATAAAGCAATTGAAAGTGAACAGATGTTAATAGATGCAGTAAAAATTGCAAATTCTCATAAAAAACTTCTTTCACAAATGCTTCTTGAGAGAAATCTCGTTAGAATAGATGATAAAAAATTGGATATCTATCTTAACCTTTATGCAAATGAAAATTCAGCTATTTTAAATGAAATACAATTAAAAGCTATAAATAGACTTTTTGAGATAGGTTTTAATAGCGGATTTTACAATTGCCCTATAGATGTAAATGATTATTTGATTCCAAAAGAGTATGAAAAACTAAGGTATAGCTAAATATGAAAAAAATAATAGATTTTAAAAAATACTCTTCTATAAAAATTGGTCCAAAAATTGAAGTAGAAATAATTGAAGAAATTGATAAAAAATATGAACAATATTTTCTTATTGGAAAAGCTAACAATATTTTAATATCAAACACTCCTCCAAAATTAGCAACCCTTTCAAAAAAATTTGATTATATAAAAATAGTTAATGATGAATTAATCATAGGCGCAGCAACTCCAACTGGAAAAGTTGTATCTTTTTGCAAAAAGCACAATATTGGAGGTTTTGAGTTTTTGAGCCATCTTCCAGGCTCAATTGGTGGAGCAATAAAGATGAATGCTGGTGTAAAAGAGTATGAGATTAAAAATATTTTAAAATGGGTAAGAACATATAAAGGAAAAATAGAAAAAGAAAATATAAATATGCAATATAGAAAAACAGACATCAAAAATATCATATATGAAGCTGGCTTTAAAATGGAAAATAGATTTAATGAAGAGCTTAGAAAAAAATTAATAAATTTGCGCAAAAATCAGCCAAAAGAGCCAAGTGCTGGAAGTATCTTTAAAAATCCTAAAGAAAATTTTGCTGGGAGATTGATTGAAGAGGTTGGACTAAAAGGAAAAAGAGTTGGAAATATGGCAATTAGCAATATTCATGCAAATTTTTTGGTAAATCTTGGAAATGGAACATTTGAAGAGGCAATGGAACTAATTAATATGGCAAAAGAGAAAGTTTTACAAAAGTATGGAATTAAACTGGAAGAAGAAATTATTATCATTTAGGGGCAAAGCCCCTAATATTAAGCTTGTGCTGCTTTTTTTGCAGCTTCAAGTGCCTCTTCGTAATTTGGCTCTTCAGTAATTTCTGGTACAAGTTGCTTATAAACAACTGTTCCATCTTTATCAATTATAAAAATTGCTCTAGCTAAGATTCCTTTTAATGGTCCTTCCGCTATTACAACCCCATATTTTTCGCCAAAATCTCTATTTCTATAATCACTTGCAACTGTTAAGTTTTCAACACCTTCAGTTGAGCAAAATCTTTTACTTGCAAATGGAAGGTCCATTGATACAACAGTTACATCTACTCCCTCTATGTTAGCAGCTTGCTCGTTAAATTTTCTTGTTTCAGTTGCACAAACTGGAGTATCAAGAGATGGAACAACAACAATCATTTGAACTTTTCCTTGTGCTCCACCAACTTTTTTCTCTTGTAAGTCAGTTGTAACAACTGTAGCCTCAGGAGCTTTATCTCCAACATTTATTTCATTTCCCTCTAACTTTACTGGATTACCTTTTAATGTAACAGTAGCCATTTTTTTCTCCTTATTTTTGATTAATTTAAAGTTTGTAACAAAATTATAACTAAATCGGATAAAATTTGTCTTAATTAATTTTATTGATTCTTTTATAAGTTTTTCTTAAAAAATTGTGCTTCTTGGATTTGCTTTTAAGGCTAGAGGATCACTAAATTTATTTAGTTTATATGCCTCAATAGCTGCTCTCCCTATCATTGCTGCATTATCACTGCAAAATTTCAAATCGGCAAACTCTATATTAATTTTTCTTTTTTTACACTCATTTTCAAAAGCTTTTCTTAAAGCAAGATTTGCACTTGCCCCTCCTACTATTGCAAAATCTTTTGGTTTGAATATATCAAACACTCTTTTTGTTTTTTGTAAAAGATGAGAAATTGCTGCTTTTTGAAAAGATGCTGCAATATCATATTTGTCCTGCTCACTTAAAGTTTTTAACTCCTCTATTTTCAGTCTTACAGCATTTTTAAGTCCAGAAAAGCTAAATGCTATTTTAGAAGAGTTTTTTAGTGGTATTGGAAAATCAAATCTATTAGAATCACCTTTTTTTGCATATTCTTCTATAATTGGTCCTCCTGGATAGCCAAGATTTAACATTTTTGCAACTTTATCAAAACTCTCACCAAAACTATCATCTAATGTTTTTGCTTCAACTCTAACAATCTCATAATCTTCTACTTCCAAAATCATTGTATGACCGCCAGAGACCAAAAGAACTGTTTTTGGCAAAACAGCCTCTTTTTCTATAAATAGTGAATATATATGGCCAATAAGATGGTTTATTCCAATTAAAGGAAGATTCAAAGATAGACTCAAAGCTTTAGCCATCATAACGCCTTCCATAAGTGTTACAGAAAGTCCAGGCTCATTAGTTACAGCAATTGCTTTTAATTTTGGGAAAAACTCTTTTGTCTCTTCTAAAATCTTAGGAAGAGCAACGGCATGAAGACGGCTTGCAAGCTCTGGAACTACTCCTCCATAAATAGAGTGTTCTCTCTCTTGAGATATCTTTTTATGAAAAATAAGCTTTTTACTCTCAATTTCAGTTATAGCAATAGAACTATCATCACAACTACTCTCTATGCTTAGAATCATTCTCTTTTCCTTCCTCAATCAAAGCATCAACTACTTCATCTTTTTTTTCTATATCTTTTGGCAACTCTTTTAAATCCCCTTTTAACACTCCTAAGAGTCTTTGTTCTTGCTCAGGAGATAGTTTGCCCTCAGCAATTGTATCTATTATCTTATTTGCAATTGCAACCTTTGCTTCATTCTCTTTCATTCTAAAATATTTTTCTAAATTATCATGATAGGCAATAATTTTGTCTTTTCTTTTTTTGTAAAAATATAAAACAGTTAAAATTGCCAAAATGATTAAAATAAGTCCAATTAATGAAAAAACTAAAAATTCTTTTTTAACCTCTATCTCTTTTTGAGCTAAAAGTTTTTGATTTTCTAATTCAATTTTCTGTCTTTCTTTTTGCAATTCAAGCTCTTTTAGTTTTAACTCTTTTTGGATTTTTTGAATTTCCAACTCTTTTTGTGCTTTTATTTTTGCAATCTCAATCTCTTTTTGAGCTTCGGTTTGCCCACTTTTTAGTGAAAGCTCTTCGAGTCTTTTTCTCATTTTTAAAAGAGCTAACTCCTTTTCTTTATCAGCTTTTGCTCTTGCTTGAGCTATTTTTTCATCAAGTTTTGCCTTTTTCTCTTGTAAATAGTTACTTTTATTTTCTAACTTTGTATCTTTTTGCTCACATCCAACAAATAAAAGAAGAAAAATAAGCAATAAAACTCTAAACATAAATTAAATCCTTTTTGATAATATAAACTATCTTAGACAATATGAAATTATACCTTATGGAGAAAATATTGAAAAAAACACTATTTATTGCCCATAGAGGAATTTTTGATAATAGAAAAATTCCAGAAAATAGTATTTTCTCTATAAAAAAGCTATCGATTTAGGATATAGCGTTGAATTTGATGTAAGACTAACAAAAGATGAAAGAATTGTTGTTTTTCATGATAAATCTTTAAAAAGAGTATGCAATAAAAATAAAATTATTGAATTTACAAAATATAGTGATTTAAAAAAATTTAATCTTTTTAATACCAATGAAAAGATACCTCTTTTAAAAGATATTATAAAACTAAAAAATAGAAAAACTTTTATGTTTATAGAGATAAAAGAGAAAAAAAGAAGCTTTTTATATCTTCTTAGAAAAATTATAAATCATAAAAACAAAATTTTTCTTATTTCAAAAAATAATATTATTAAATATGTAAAATTTAATAAAAAAGGCTATATATTTGGTGAAGAAAAACTATTGAATATAATTAAATTAAAAAAAGAGATAAGAAAAATTAACCCAGATTTTTTAATAGTTCATAAATCAAAAATTATCAAAATAAAAAAGATTTTTAAAAATCAATATCCATTAATAATTTGGACAGTTAAAAATCAAAAAGAGTTAAAAAAATATGAACTTTTTTATGATTTTGTTATATTTGAAGATTTATTAAATCAAAGATTTAGCAAAACTTCTAACCTCTTTATCAATTATAAAAATATCATCAATTGATGAGGCTTTTACATTTTCAAAAGCATAAATAGAATCTAGTATAATCTCACTAATTTTTAAAAAGTTTATCTTTGAATTTATAAATGCTTCGACTGCTACCTCATTTGCAGCATTTATAACAACACCAAGATCGCTTTTTTGTAAAAGAAGATCTTTTATCTCCCATATAGGATATCTTAAACTATCAATTTTTCTAAATTCAAGATTTTTAACAAGTGTAAAATCTATATTTTTTACAATATTTTTTTCAACTTTTTTCAAAATTGCATAAGCAATAGGTAGCCTCATATCTGCAACTGCAGCATGCATTAAAGAGCCTCCATCAACAAAATCCACTATTGCATGAACAATCGATTTTGTCTCAATAATCGCATCAAGATTTTTTGTATCAAAAAGCCATTTAGCCTCAATAAGTTCAAATAGTTTATTGACCATAGTTGCACTATCTATTGTTATTTTTTTACCCATAGACCAGTTTGGATGTTTTAGAGCATCTTCAAGTTTCGCATCTTTTAATCTATCAATTGGCCAATCTCTAAATGCTCCTCCACTTGCAGTAATTATTAGGCGTGAAGCTGTAAAACTGTGAAGCTGTGAAGAGTTTAATATATACCAAAGAGCAAAATGCTCACTATCAATTGGGGTTATCTTTTTTGTGTCGATAAATTTTCCAGCAACTACTAATGACTCTTTATTTGCTAAAGCCACCTCTTTATTTAACTCAATCGCTTTTAATGTAGGCTTTAGCCCTAAAAAACCAACAAGAGCATTAACTATCAATTTTGATTCACAAAGTTCAAGTGCTTCTAAAATTCCCTCTTCTCCCCATAAAACTTTTTTGTGCTTTATCTTATCTTTATGCTCTTTTTTACCGACAACTACTATTTTTGGATTAAATTCATCAATCTGCTTTTGCAATAGCTCTATATTGTTTCCTGCAACTAGAACCTCAGGATAGATATCAAACTCTCTTGCAATATTTAGTGTATTAACACCAATTGAGCCAGTTGAGCCAAGAACCGCTATACTTTTCAATTTATAAAAGACCTCTTAATAAAATTACCATAGCTGGAGCTGCAAAAAGATATCCATCAACTCTATCTAAGATCCCACCATGACCTGGCAAAATATTTCCACTATCTTTAACATTTACTCTTCTTTTAAGATAGCTTTCAAAAAGATCTCCAAAAATTGAAGCGATTGAAACCAATAAAGAAATAATAATCGCATATGGCAAATCTACCAAAATAAGAGCATAAAAACTTCCCAAAAAGGTCGCTAAAGCCACTCCTCCGACTGCACCCTCTAAAGTTTTATTTGGTGAGGTTTTGCTAAATTGAGTTTTACCTATCAATTTTCCAATAAAAAATGCTCCAATATCTGTTGATGCAACAACAATCAACAGCCAAATAAGAGAATCCATTCCAAAATCGTGATAAAGCGCTAAAAGAAATAAAAATGATGAGGTTGGATATAAAAATGGCAAAAAATTTCTTAAATCATAATCTTTATGATATGCCAAAAATGAAGCAAAAATAATTGCTATAACAAAAAATAGATCATCTGGATTTGGATAAAAATAGGCAACTATCCATATCATTAATGCCCAAAAGAAAAGATTGTTGTGACTATCCATCTTTAAAAGTTTCAGTGTCTCATAAAAAGCGAACATAAAAATTACACCAAAAAAGAGCCATGTTAAAAAATAGTTATCTATAAGCCCAACAGCTAAAACAACTGCAAGTAAAATGGTTCCAGTTATAAATCTTTGAGAGTTTTCTTTTACTAAATTAAACATTATTAGCCTTTTATACTATTGTCTATAGACTTTTATCTGTTGTCTAATAAAATTATACCTTCCTCACCTTTATAGTTTTATAATTTACATAATTCACATGAGCATTTTCTATAATTTTTACATTTCTTCTTTGTGTAAAATCTACTAAATAATCACCCTTTTGCTCTACGCTAAAATCAACACACAATTTTGCAGCCTCTTGTAAAATATTTTGAGGAATGTTTTGCTTATTTGTTTTTATAATAATATGAGCCGAAGGAATATCTTTTAAATGCATCCAGATATCGCTTGCTTTTGCTTTTTTTAAAATTTCAATATTTCCTTTTTCATTTTTGCCTATATATATCTCAAAACCTTCAATTATAAACTTTTCATAATTTTTAAATTTAACCTTTTTACTTTTTTGGCTCTCTTTTTTAGGAAATAAAATCTCAATCTCTTCTATATTTTTTGCATTTTCTATTCTATTTTTCATTCTTTCTAAAAAGAGTATTTTTGAATGTAAATTTTCTCTTTCTATATGAATATTTTTTGCTTTTTGTCTAAATTTTCTAGCTTTATTAAAAAAAATATCTGCAATCTGAGAGGTGCTTTTTATATTTGGTGGAATTTGTATAGTTATATCTTTTCCTTCAAAATCTTTAAGTTTTATCTCTTTATCATAGGGTTTTATATTATGAAGATTGGCTAAAATTAGATTTGCTTTCATCTCCTCTATTTGAGCTAAATTTTGAAGATCTTTTTCATTTTCAAGAGAATTTAACAAATTTTTTAGTTTTTCAATCTGTTTATTTATAGTATAAATTTTTACTGATTTTAAAGAGTCTAATTTTTTTTGTAAACTATTTTGAAAAACTTCATAAAGATACTTCTCTATATTTTCTATTTTTTTATCCTCATTTGAAATTTTTTTAAGAGGTGGCAGTGGAAGAAGTTTTTTGCCAGGTTTAACTTCTCTAAATGAAGTTGAAATATCTATATGTCTTAGAGCCTCTAATATATTTTCATTTTCATCTAAAATTATTGCGTTTGTATTTCTTCCAGTAAATTCAAGCTGCAATATGGTCTTTATCTCTTTATAAGAAGAGCTTGAGATAGTGGTAATTTTGATGATTTTATCATTATCTAAAATTGATATATCTTTAATTTTTGCTTTTTTAAATCTTTTTTGAAGAACAATATCAAAAGGGGCATTATATCTTTTTGTTTTTACAAAATCATCTCTTTTATAGATTTTTGAATCCCCTTTACTTAAATCAAAATATATTGGCTCTTCATCAAAAACTATTTTTATAACATTATCATCAACTCTTTCAATATCGCTGATTTTTTTAAATTTTTTCAAATATTCAACAATCTGCTTTAACTCATAATATTTCACATATAGCCTTTTTTAAAATATTAATCTCATTATTGTCTAATTTTGCAATCTTTTTTAAAACTCTTTTTTTGCTTACTGCTCTTATATGATAAGTTAATATATCGCTATCACTTTTTAATTCATCTCTTTTATCTATTTTTATCCTATATGGATAGGAATCTTTTATAATTTTAGTTGAAAGCGGAACTACTATAACTACATCAAGTTCAATATTTTGTAAATCATCGCTTATAATAATAGCTGGTCTAATTTTTCCAACTTCTTCACCTTTTTTAGGATTTAAATTTATTAAAACAATATCTCCTTTTTTATAATCCATCATCTACTACCTCATCCCATATATCCATATCTTTATCTATTTTTTTTATTTTTTTTAAAATATCAAGTTTTTTACTTTTTTCAATCTCTTCTATAATTTTTTTAAAATATTTTTCATATTTTTTTGGAATAAAAACACCTATCTCTTTATGGTCTCTTTTATCTATAACATCTAAAATCTCTTCACTTTTAAAAATTGATGGCTTTTTTTGTATCTCACTTATACTTATTTTAATCATAATAAACCTTCCATATAGATATTTTACTTATAAGTATATCATATTTTAAAAATATAAAATAGATGAATATGGTGAGTAAGTTGAGTGAGAAAGTGGGTGATAAGGCGGTAAGGAGGTAAAAGGAAAGAGGAGAAGCTGTGAAGTGAGCAAGGGCAAAGCGAAGCTTTAGGACAACAACTGCTTATTGTCCATGCCCAAAGCGAAAGCCTTGAGTATATGTGAGTCCTAAAATCAAGGATTTTAATGACGAATATACGAAAGGTTTGTTAACCTTGAATAAAATCAAATGAGCAAAGCGAATGAAAATTTTCGGTTAGTTTTTAGGCAGAAGGTTGAAGAAAGAAGGGAAAAAGAAAGCCAATTCTTAATTCCTAATGACCAATGACCAATGACTAATGTCCAATGTCTAACTCTACATTATGCTAAAATATCAAAAATTTTTCTAAAAGGAAAATAATGGGTCAGACTATAACTGAAAAAATTTTTAGCGAACATGTAGGAAGAGAAGTAAAAGCTGGAGAGATAGTAAGATGTGAAATAGATATGATTATAGGAAATGATATTACAACTCCTATATCTATCAAAGCATTTAGAGAAAGTGGCGCTAAAAGACTTGCAAAGCCAGATAATTTTGCAATTGTAATGGATCATTTTATCCCTGCAAAAGATATAGCTAGTGCAAATCAAGCAAAAATAAGCAGAGAGTTTGCATATGAGCATGATTTAAAATATTTTTTTGATGAAAAAGATATGGGAATTGAGCATGCACTTTTACCTGAAAAAGGACTTGTAGTTCCAGGAGATGTAATAATTGGAGCAGATTCTCACACTTGTACACATGGAGCATTAGGAGCATTTTCAACAGGAATGGGCTCAACTGACCTTGCCTTTGCTATGATTACAGGAACTAACTGGTTCAAAGTTCCAGAATCTATCAAAGTTATATTAAAAGGAAAACCTGGAGATTTTATATATGGAAAAGATATCATTTTAGAACTTATTAGAAGAATTGGAGTTGATGGAGCATTATATAAAGCTTTAGAATTTACTGGAGATAGTATAAAATATCTTAATATGGACGATAGATTTAGTCTATGCAACATGGCAATTGAAGCTGGCGCAAAAAATGGTATCATTGCAGTAGATGAGGTTATAAAAGAGTTTTTAGCTGATAAAAAGCTAAAACATGAGCCAAAATTTCACTACTCTGATGAAGATGCAAACTATATTCAAACAATTGAAATTGATGTAGAAAATCTTGAACCAGTTATAGCATTTCCACACCTTCCATCAAATGGAAGAGCTATAAGTGAAGCTGCTAAGATGGATCTAAAAGTTGATCAGGTATTTATTGGAAGCTGTACAAATGGAAGACTTAGCGATTTAAAAATTGCGGCTGAGATTTTAAAAGGAAAAAGAGTTGCTCGCCACACAAGATTGATAGTAACACCTGCAACTCAAAAAATTTTAAAAGAGGCAGAAAAACTTGGAATTATTGATACATTAATTGATGCAGGAGCAGTTGTAAGTAACCCTACATGTGGGGCTTGTCTTGGCGGATATATGGGGATATTAGCAGACAATGAAAGATGTGTTTCAACAACAAATAGAAACTTTGTTGGAAGGATGGGAGCAAGAACAAGTGAAATATATTTAGCAAACTCAGCAGTTGCCGCAGCAAGCGCAGTTGCAGGAAAGATTGCTGACCCAAGAGAGATAGCATAGTTGATTCTTTTTGATTTAAAAACATTAGGAAGCCTAACTATAGGCTTTCTTATTAAAAGAGAAAATCGCTTCTTAGCTACTGCAAAAGTTAATGAAAAAATTGTTAAAGTCCACATAGCAGATACTGGAAGATTAGAAGAGATACTAATTCCAAATAGAAAACTACTTTTACTAAAAAATAGAGATGGATTAAAAACTGATTTCACTCTTATTGCAGTAAAAATGCCAACTTCGAAGTCGGACTTCGAAGTTAAAAATGAGTGGGTTTTAATAAATACAAAGCTTCATTCAAAAATTGCAAAAAAAGCTATAGAAAATGGAGTTTTAGGTTTTATTCCCAACATAATAAAAAACGAAGTTAAATATAAAAATAGCCGATTGGATTTTTATATTAAAACTTCAAAGTTGGACTTCGAAGTTGAAGGGTTTGTGGAATTAAAAGGGTGCTCTTTAGTTGAAAATGGTATCTGTCTATTTCCAAATGCTCCAACAAAAAGAGGGGCTAAACATATAAAAGATTTAATTGATGCTGTAAAAAATGGATTTAAGGCATATATTTTAATTATGGCGGTTAGAAAATGTAGATGTTTTCAACCTCATCCAATAATAGATTTAGAATTTAAGAAATTTTTTCAAGAAGCATTAAAAAATAAGGTTATATTTAAAGGTTTTTTTATAAAGATAGATAATGATTTAAATATTATCTATGATGGAGAGTTAAAACTTTGCAGAGATTTTGATAAAATTTAAAAAATTCGCTAAAGGATAGAAAATAGTTTGCGTTATTTTTGCTGGTGGCAAAAGCAGCCGAATGGGAAAAGATAAATCTTTATTAGATTTTAAAGGGAAATCTTTAATAAAATATCAATATGATAGATTATTGCCAATTTTTGAAAAGGTTTATATCTCAACAAAAGAGGAAAAATTTGATTTTGATGCCCCGCTTATTATAGATAGTTCAAAAATTTATGCTCCCACACCAGTTTTTTTGGATATTTTTAAAATAGTAGATAAATTTTTTGCAATTAGTGTTGATGCTCCATTTATCGATGAAGATATTATAAATAGATTGATTAAAGCTGATAACGATAAGGTTGATGCTACTATTGCAAAGACAAATTATACTCATCCATTGATTGGAATATATCATAAATCTATACTTTCTTATATTCAACAGGCAATATCAAATAATAGTTATAAACTAAATAAAATTTTACAAGAGGCAAATACAAATTTTATTCAATTTGAAGATGAAGAAAAATTTCTCAATCTTAACTATCCACATGAATTTGAAAAAGCTTTGCAAAAATTATAAATTTTTTGTAATTAAACAACTACAACAACTCCTCCTCTTCTTGGATCACCTGCACCATCGCCATAATTAGTAACTGCTTGAACGCCTCCAAAAAAGAGATTTTTCTCTTGGAAAAGATGAACTTTATAAAGTTTTTTTGCCTTTTCTATAATATCTGTGTCAAAACCAGGCTCCATAAAAACTTCTTGATTTTCTAGATGAATCCTTGGAAGCTCTACAGCTTCTTTAACACTTTTTTTATAGCAAAGAATATTGATGATTGTTTGTAAAATAGCACTTCTAATTCTATTACTTCCTGCACTTCCTAAAATCAAGAAAGGATTTTTATCTTTGTAGATTGCAGTTGGACTCATCATGGAAGGAAGCCTCACATAAGCTGGCCAAGAGAAAAAACCGTGAGGATTGAGATCCTCTTCTCCAAGCATATTATTGAGCATAATGCCACATTTTGGGATAATGTGTCCGCTACCTTCGCCATTTGTCGTTGTAACAGATGCAAAATTTCCCTCTTTGTCTATGACACTAATATGAGTTGTATTTCCCCATAGATTGATTCTGCTTTTAAATCCTTCATTATAGCCTTGCATAATATTTTTATCTTTTAAAATATTTTCTAAACCAACTTCGTGTAAAAAAGAATCTACCTGCTCTTTTCTAAAATCGGCACTTATTCTTTGAGCCTCTATGATATTTCGTAAATGAGACATAGATCCAAATGTATCAAAAGATGCATTTTTAAGAAGTGAAAGCGCAAAAGCTATCAAGATACCACCACTTGAAGGGGGAGGATTGAGATAAATTGTGCTATTACAAAAATTAATTCTGATAGGATCTCTTTCAAAAGTTTTATATCGCTGTAGATCTTCTTTTCTAATAAATCCATCACTTTTAAGCATAAGTTCTTCTATACTTTGAGCTATCTCTCCATTATAAAAAAGCCCTTCTCCTTCATGTGCGAAACTTTCCAAAAATTTGGCATAATCTTCGTTTTTATAAGGAGTTTTATCATCAATAAGATTTCCATTAGGAGCATATATTTTTTGCGACTCTGAAGTGGCTATAAATATAGGTTCTAAAAGTTTTACAAACCCAGCTTGCATGGTTGAGAGTTTAATACCCTCTTTTGCATATTTCACTGCTGGTTCAATAATACGCTGCATCGGCATAGTTGCAAATTTAGAGTGAATTGTACTTATTCCTTTAATTACTCCAGGAATGGCAATAGAGCCTGCACCTATATGAAACTCCTGCACAGCTGTTTTAAAATCTACATATATAGGATAAAATTGAGGATGATTGATCCGCTTAGGAGGAACATCTACAAAAAAATCATACAGTTTTGGCTCTTGATCTTTTTTTCCACAGAGCATAAAGCCTCCACCACCAAGGCTTGTCAATGCAGGCTCAGCTAAAGGAGCTGCAAACATAGCTGCCAATGCAGCATCAAAAGCGTTACCACCCTCTTGTAAGATAATTTTTGCAGCTTCTGCACTATTTTGATCTCCAGCTGCTACAACTCCTCTCATGTTAATATTCCTCTTTGTTCCACTCTTTTTAAATCCTTTGTTTTTTTATAGATGTCAATAAGTTCCTGTGCAATATTTTTTTTATGCATAAGAGCTATCAAAGAAGAGAGTTTCTCTTTTTCGCCTAGTTCATCAAAAACTCTCTCTTTTTCCATGCGATAAAGAGTTTCAAGACCAAACTCTTGGATAGATAATGAACGCTCATTTTGAATATAAATACCACTTAGTCCATGGCGCGCAGCATCCCATTTATTTTGCTTATGAATTTGATGGTGAAGTTTTTCCAAAGGAGCACTCTGAGCATAAAGACAAAGTGCTCTAAAAAGTGATATAAGTAGTTCAATCCTTTCAAAATCTGGCAATGCATCACATACTCGAAGCTCTACAGTACCAAAATCTGGATGTATCCGAACATCCCACCATACATCTTTGATAGATTTGACCATATTTGCATTTTCTAAAATAACAAAAAGATTCACATACTCTTTGAATGAATCAAAATATTCTGGAATACCAGCTCTTGGAAGCATCTCAAAAATTTTTGTGCGAAAAGAGAGAAGCCCTGTATTTTCACCGTTATAAAAAGGTGAGCTTGCACTCAAAGCTAAAAAGAGAGGAAGATAGTTGATACTAAAATTAAAAGCTCTCAATGCACTTGAGAGATCAGGCATACCTACATGAATATGAAATCCACATATGAGAAATTTTCTCAAAACATATTGAAGTTCATGTAAAAAGGATATATATCTAGGGTCCTTTGTTATCTCATCACGAAGGCGCTCTTCAAAGGCGTGGGTTCCAAGAGCTGTAATGCATGCTCCGCTCTCTTTTGCCTTTTTATCAACAATGTGCGCCAACTCTTGTAATTTTTGAACAGCCTCTTTAGAATTTGAACATACAGGAGTGACAAGCTCCACCATGCTCTCAAGCAGCTCTTTATGAATAAAAGGGCGCAAATCCATCGAGAGAGAATTCAAAATTTTTGGAGCCAATGGCACAACTTCAAGACTCTTTTTATCTACAAGTCTTACTTCTAATTCTGCTCCAACACTATAAGCCCTAGTTGACGGCTTAAAATTTGTATCAATCATTACCAAATCTTTATAGATTATTGCAACTCATTTTCATTGAAGTTTTTATAGATTTTTTTTAAAATCGCAAAGTGCTTAGAGGTAAAAAAAGTATTATCGCCTACACTTTTTTTAAAATTTGTAAAGCTCTTTTTTGCCTCTTTTGGCTTTTTTAAAAGAAGCTGAGCTTCTGCCATATACTCATAAGCATAATTTTCTCCCATTTCTACTGCCTTTTTGGCAGCTTCAAGCGCTTTAGTTGGTTCTTTTGATAAAAGATAATACCATGCAGCTTTTCCATAAACTTTTGTACTGTTTAAATAATCTGCATAAAATTTACACTCATTTACTTTTGAGGTATCTCCTTTTTTTGCAACATAATAGTTACATTTCATCTGAGCTTTATTGAGATTGCATTTTGTGCAAACTTTATCTGATGCAAATATAAATAGTGGTAAAATAAATAAAAGCAGTTTTTTCATTATTTTCTCCTAAAGGAATAGAATGGTTAAACATATTGTATTTATGAAATTCCCTGATTTTAGTTTAGCAAAAATAGCTAAAGAGAAACTTTTAAGTATGAAAGGAAATATTGAATTTTTAAAAGATATAGAGGTTGGTATTGATTTTTCAAGAAGTGATAGAAGTTACGATTTGGCTTTAGTTACTATATTTGAAACAAAAGAGGATTTAGAAAAATATAGAGTCCATCCATACCATCAAGAAATAGTAAAATGGCTTAAAGCAAATGATACAAAAACAAAGGTTGTTGATTATGAAATCTAACTTGACACATTTAGATGAAAAAAATAAACCCAAAATGGTAGATGTTGGAATAAAAGATGAAACTGAGAGGGTTGCAGTAGCAAGCGGAATTATAAAAATGAGCAAAGAGGCGTATGAAGCCATTATAAATCAAACTACAAAAAAAGGAGCCGTACTTCATACAGCAGTAGTTGCAGCTATTATGGGAACAAAAAAAACTCCGGATCTAATTCCTATGTGCCATCCCTTGCTTTTGACATCTATAAATTGTGATATTGAAGAGTTACCAGATCTTCCAGGATTTAAACTCTATGTTACATGCAAATTAAAAGGAAGAACTGGTGTTGAAATGGAGGCATTAACAGGTGTTAGTATAGGGCTTTTGACAATTTATGATATGGTTAAAGCTATTGATAAAGGCATGATTATAGAAAATATTCAGTTAGAGAAAAAAAGTGGAGGCAAAAGCGGAGATTTTATCCGAAAAAATATATAAAAAGGATGAAAAATGAAAAAGATTATTTATTGGATAAGCATATTTTTAATTCTTCCAAATCTTTTGCTTTCACAAGAGTTGATAACTTCATCAAAAAAATACAAATTTGAATCAGGTGACAAAATCATATTTTTTACTGATTTTAAAAAATGCCCTGTTGGTGAGACTCCAGAAGAGTTTGACGATATAAAGGGAATGATAGAGTGTGTAAGATATAAAGATCATATTTGGATTGGTGGAAGTAATAGTAATTCTTTTAGTTTAACAAAAAAAATAGATATTGGAAAAGATGATTTTTCAATAGAATTTACTTTATTACCATATAAATATAGAGATGTTGAGATAGGATTTGAACTATTTACAGAAGATCCATTAAAACCTGGAGTAAAAGCTTTTAAAACGTTAAAGTTAGATGCAGATCCAATGAATTGCAATATAAAATTAATAGGTCTTGGAGTTATAAAAGAATCACTTAGAAAATGTCCAAAAAAAGCATTTAATTTTGCAATACAAGCAAGAAGATCCCAATTACGTATTTTTCTCAATGGAAAACGCATTGGTTTTGCTCCTTTAAAATTAGATAAACCAATAATTGCTATCAAATGGTACAGATGGGGATTGGCTCCAAAACCATTTGATATACTTCTTAGTAATATAAAAGTTGCAAAATATACAAAAAAGGAAAAAAAACCAACACCTGAAAAATTGGGAATTGAAGTTAAAAAGATAAAAGAGGGTTTAAAACTAACTATCCCTGAAAAGGTTCTATTTGATTTTAATAAATTTATATTAAAGTCTAAGGCAAAAGAGGCATTAGATATTATTGGAGATATAATTCATCAAAATAGTGTAAAACAGATTGTTGTAACAGGATATACTGATAATATTGGAAGCGATCAATATAATCTTAAACTGTCTCTTCAGCGTGCTCAATCAGTTGCAGACTATCTTATCTATTGTAAAAATATTGATCCAAATCTTTTCAAAATCATAGGAAAAGGCAAAAATAATCCAATTGCAAGCAATGATACCCCAGAAGGAAGAGCTAAAAATAGAAGAGTGGAAATAAAACTGATAAAATGAAAAAGATAACAATATTAATTTTTTTAACAACATTTCTTTTAAGCTGTCCTCCTTTAATGGATAGGATTGATATATATTTTAATAAACCTGGAATAACTACTATTAAAGAGCAAAAAGATAATTTAAAAGAGATTGCTAACAATATAGGATTTAAAAACATAGATTTTTTATATGAAAATATTCCACAACTTCATATAATGCTTTATTCTAAAAAATATGTAAATAAAATCTATACAAGTATCGACCTTAGTCCATGGTTTAAAAATAAAAAGTGTATAAAAAGCTGGGAAACTTTTCATGAGTGTATGAATAAAAAAGAAAATTATGAAGATGAAATTTTATATAGAAAGCTTGACCAGCAATTTGTCTCTAAAATAATCTGTCAAAAAGGTTGTGATGATATAAATTTTGTAAAATGGCATCTTAAATGGATTTCTCCTAGTAATATCGCACTTGAAACCGATATTGACGCAAAAGGAGATTTTAAAAATATCCAAGAGGCTAAAAAAACTCTTGCAAAAATTAATGAACTTTTGAAAAAAGTTGTTTATGGTGCAAAATTTCCAGAAAATTATGATGAAATAAAAAATAAAAATGAAACATACTTTGAAAATAGTATAACTATAATTGATAAAAATATTTCTAAAAAGATAAAAAATCTTTTAAATTATCTCATAAAACAAAAAATTATAAAGGGATTACAAAAAAATGATCTAAAAGAGATTGCCAACCTTTCAAAAGGTGGAAAGATGATTTTTTATCTATCTAAAGAGTGTGATCCCAAAAATATCGCTCCACTTTGTTTTTCAAAACTCCAATTTCCAAATAAAAAATCTATCTGCGAGAAAAAAACCAAAACAGGTTGGCACTCAATATCTAATGGAAACAAAATAGATTTTGATAGTAAAAAATGCCCAAAAATTGAATTTCTTAAATAAAGCTATAAAACCATTTTAATATCAACATGGGCTTTTAATTTTTTAAATATAATTTCTCTCTCTTCTTCAGAGTGAACCAATATATCTGCATTAAAACTTTGGTATTTTCCTCTTTTGCTCTGCTTTGAAAAAGTTATGGTACATGGTCTATTTGTTACACTTTGTATTGCTTCTCTTGTTTTTCTTGCATTTTCTCCAATAACTTTATATCTCCATACTGTTGGATACTCTATTTGAACTTTTTGTTCAAAATCTTTTAACTCTTTCATTTATCTCCTTATTATATTTATTTTCATTATAACATATTACTCTTAAAAGCTTAAGTCTTGTTAAGGTTATTAAGATATAATGCGCTCATGCCTTTGATAGGCGCTAAAGTTTACGATTCGATCCCCTTATCACCTCTATAAAACTTCTCGCAAAATTTTTGCTTTAGATGTGACTTTTGATTGAATCGACATTAATTGCACATCGAAGGTAAATTTTTTATAAAGAGAGAAAATGACTTTTCAAGATTTTAATCTTAAACCCCAAATCCAAAAAGCTATAGATTTAGCTGGATTTAAAGAGCCAAGCCCAATACAAAAAGAGGCAATTCCAGTAATTTTATCTGGCAAAGATATGGTAGGCCAGGCTCATACAGGAACTGGGAAAACTGCAGCATTTGCACTTCCAGTTTTAAATATGCTTGAATTAAATGGCGAAGTTGAAGCTTTGGTTATTGTTCCAACAAGAGAGCTTGCAACTCAAGTAAGTGATGAAATTTTTAGACTTGGAAAATATTTAGGTATAAAAACAGCTACCGTTTATGGTGGAAGTTCATACTCAAGGCAACTTCATCATATAGAAAATGCTTCTGTAGTTATTGCAACTCCAGGAAGGCTTCTTGATCTATTAAAAAGCGGGAAAATAGAGTTAAATCCAAGCTTTGTTGTTTTAGATGAAGCAGATGAAATGCTTGATATGGGCTTTTTAGATGATATAAAGGCGATTTTTGAATTTTTACCATCAAATAGACAGACACTTTTATTCAGTGCAACTATGCCAAATGAGATAAAAGAGTTAGCATCAAAAATTTTATACAATCCAGAATTTATCTCTATAACAAAAAAAGAGGTTACAAATGTAAATATTAAACAGTTTTATTATGTTGTTGATGAAAAAGAGAGAGATGAAGCACTTATTAGACTTCTAGATTTTAAAAATCCAAAAAAAGCCATTATATTTTGTAGAATGAAAGTTGAAGTTGATAGATTAAATGAGTTTTTAAATTCCCAAGGATTTAATTCATTAGCGCTTCATGGAGATATAGCACAAAGACAAAGAGAAGAGGTTATTAAAAATTTTAAAAGAGGAAATGGTGAAATTTTAATAGCTACAGATGTTGCTGCAAGAGGACTTGATATCAGTGATGTTACTCATGTTTTTAACTATCATATTCCTTTTGACCCACAAAGTTATGTTCACAGAATAGGAAGAACAGGAAGAGCAGGACGCGAAGGAATAGCAGTTAGTATAGTTACTCCTCATGAATTTAAACAGTTGCTAAAAATTCAAAAAGAGGTAGGAAGTGCTCTAATTAATAAAGAGATTCCAACTTCAAGCGAATTAAAAATGAAAAAACAAAAAACTACACTTGAGACTATACTTTCTCAAGAAATAAGTAAAGAGGCAATTGAACTTTTAAATCTACTTGAGGGCGAAATTGATCTTTCAACTGCAGCATTAAAATTAGCCTCTATGGTTATAAAAAATGAAAAAGTAAGCCCAAAAGAGAAAATTGGAAAAAGCAAAAAAGAGATTGAAAAACTTATTTCTCAATTTGAAAATGAAGCTAAAAGACCAAAAAGAAGAGGCTCTTTTAATAGAGGACGAAGAAGAAGTACAAGAAGACATTAAATATTAGTAATTGGTTATTGGTATATTAGTATATTAGATTAGAAATATAATTTTTACCAATAACTAATAACCAATATACCAATTACTCATCTCTAACTCCTTTACTGCTTCAAAGCTTCACTACCTAATATCTTACCATTTATGTTCCATTCCACTATCATCTATTTTCTTTCAAATAGGTTTTGATATAATATTTAAAACTAAGAAGGCTTGGCAATGCAAGAACTTATCAAAAAGGCTATCACAAAAGAGGATTTAGAAAAAGCAGTTTCTACAATTATTGAAGATATCAAATCTGAAAAAGAGAAAAAAATTGAAGAGTTAATATCTGAAATTGATAAAATAAACAGAGAAATAGAACATGAAAAAGAGGATCTTAAAAATAGACTTAATGATGCTTTCAAACTACTTGAAAATTTAGCACAAGAACTTGAAGATGAAAAAAGATATGAACTTATAAAAATAATAGAAAAAAATAAACTAAAAAGTTTAGAGTTTTTAGGAATTTTAAAAGAAACAACAGAAGCTGCCTTTATTACAGCTATAGAAAAAAATGAAGATTTAGAAGAAACTATAAAAGAGATAACAAAAAATCTCACTTTTGAAACTATTGATACAAAAGTAGACAAAGAGCATATTGAAGATGTGGCTAAAACTATCTTACAAGTTGCCTCTGAAATTGCAAGTGTTTCTATTAATTATAGTGATGAAATTTTAAGAGGAACAATATTTGGAGTAAAAGAAGGTATATCAAAATCGATTGAAAAATTTAAAGAATCTATAGAATTTACTCCAATAGAAGCAAGAGAGCTTGTTTTTGAAAATTATGACAAAATTGTAAAAGATCTCGAAAATATAGATCAAATCTATATATCTTGCATCAAAGATATAGCATATAAAAGTGATGCTGGAATAAAAGAGAAAATATTAGAAATATCAAAAGAGCTTGAAAGTGTAATATATAGGCTAAAACATGAAGCACAAAATGCTATAAATATATTTAAAATAAAATTTTCAGATTTTACAAATGAGGCAAAATCAACAACATCTATATTTAAAGAGAAAGCCGAAGATGCGAAAAAACTTGGTCTTAGAGTTTTTGAGATGGCAAAAGCTGCTATCAATGGAGCTATAAAAGGTGCAAAAGAAGCAATAAATAAGGAAAAAAATGAAAAATAGATTTTTTATTTTTATCATAACTATATTTTTGAGTTCAAATATTTTTGCTAGTAATAATGAATTTGAAGATTTTAATAAAACTACTCAAGAGATTTTAAAGCAAGCTTATGAGATGTTTGAAAAATCAAAAGAGATAATAGAATCTTTAACAAAAACAGAACAAAAAGTATTACCTGCAGATGAAAAAAGCTTTTTGCTTTATCATAAAATTGTAAAAAACTCTCTTCCAGTAGAAAAAAGAAATGACTTTTTGATAACTGCACAGATTAAATATAAAGTTGCAATAGAAAAAGAGATATCTCTAGGGAATATTTTAATTGTTACAAATAACCAAGTTGTTGAACTATATGGAAAAGTTCCATCTAAAGAAATAGCAGATAAAATTATAGATATTTCACTTAAAACAAGAGGAGTAAAAGAGGTAAGAAGTTATCTTATTATAATTGAGAAGGGGATAATTTCTCTTTAGGAACTGGTTCGCTGATAAAGTATCCTTGAGAATAGTCTACTCCCATTTTTTCAACTTTTTCTTGTATCTCTTTATCACTAACAAATTCTGCTATTGTTTTTATACCTAACTCTCTTGTAAAATGAACTATTGCCTTTACAAGAGTTTCAGATCGCTCATCTATCAAAATATTTTTTATCAAACTTCCATCAATTTTTAAATAATCTATTCCCATATTAAGAATATAGACAAAATTTGAATAACCTGTTCCAAAATCATCAATTGCAGCTTGTCCACCATACTCTTTTATCTTTTTTATAAACTCTGCGATCAAATCATAATTTTCTACCTCTTCACTCTCTGTTATCTCAATAACAAAATTTGTTAAACCCTGTTTCTCTTCCTTTTCAAGCTCGCCTCTATTTTCCATATTATATTTTTGAATCATATCTATTATAAATTTTGAAGTATCTTTATCTAAAATATCTTGCACTGAGAGATTTATTGATAGCTCTTCTTTTCTATCTTTGAATACTTCAAAACTTTTTTTGATCATAATTTTTGTTATATCATTATATAGTTTTGCCTCTTTTGCAATATCTAAAAAGAAAAAAGGAGAAACTATTTTTCCTTCTTTGTCTATTAATCTTACCAGTACTTCATATTTTTCAATCTTTTTTGTTTTATTATTTAAAATTGGTTGAAAATATGGAACGATTTTATCATTATTTATTGCATCTTTTATCTTATCTACCCATTCAAGTTTTTTTATATATTCTTTGAGTGCACTCTCAGATTCTTTATAATATATTACTTTTTTCTTTTTGATTTTTGCCTCTTTTACTGATGTATCTGCATCCAGTAAGATTTTTTCAATATTTTCATTCCCATTTTCAATAACACCAACTCCAGCTCTTAGTAAGATTTTAAGGTTATATCCTTCATATATATAATTATATTTTTCTAAAATATTTATCACATTTAAAACTTTCTCTAACATTTTCTCTTTTTCTTTTTTTTTAAAAAATATTAATGCAAACTCATCTGATGAAAGTTTATAAACTTTACAATCTTTTGTTTGAAAAGATTTTAAAATTTCTGCGCATTTTTTTAGGACAAAATTTCCAGCCTCATAGCCAAATACATCATTTAGTTGTCTAAAATCATCAATATTCAATATCGCGATACCATATGGTTTTTCTTTTTTTAAATCTTCTAAAAGTTTTACTCTATTTGGCAAAAAGGTCAAATTATCAAAATATAGCATCCTTTTAATTTTTTCCTGAGCTTTTATTAATTCAGTTATATCTGTTCTAATAGCAACAAACTCTTTTATATTTTTATTCTCATCCAATATAGGAACAATTGTACTTTTTGTAACAAGTGTTTTACCATCTTTTGTTTTTATTTTTAAAATCCCTCTCCATACTTTTTTATCTAAAATCGTATCCCAAAGATTTTTATAAATAGATTCTGGAGTTAATGGATCTTTTAATATTGAATGGGGTCTATTTAAAATCTCTTCAAGTTTATATCCAGTTACTTTTAAAAACTCTTTATTTGCATAAGTTATTTTTCCTTCTATATCACCTTTTGTAACCAAGGTGGCACCATCAAGAGCCAACTTATATCCATTCAAAAAATTGATATTTCTTTTAATTTTTTTTATCATTTCATTAAAAGCAAATGCAATATTTCTCATCTCATCTTGAGTATTAACATCAACAGATACTGAATAATTCCCTGTTAATAATTTATGTATAACTTTTTTAAACTTTTCAAGAGGCTTGCTTATAGAAAAATAAAATCCCAAAAATAGATAATTTGTTACTAAAAACACAAATAAAAGAGAAATCGATAGTAAAATAATTTTTTCAATCTCTTTTTTTTCTTTAATTTTTAAATTTTTTTGAAAGTGGTTTAATAAAAATGTATAAAATTGATCAATATTATTGATAACATTTGACGCTTGATTAAAATACTTTTTTGGTGGTACAACTTTTTTTTGATGAACTATCTCTTCAGTTATTAAAATAAGATTCAAAATATTCTCTTTTAAATTTATAAATTTATCTTTTAAAACTTTATTTTTTTCATATAATTCTATATTGCCTATCACATCAGAAAAAAATTTTAGTTCTGCAAAAAGAAGTGCTTTCATATTATGTACTTTTTCAATATTTTCTTCACTAAAATTTTGTTGGATAGTAATTGTTGTAATAGTACCTCTTACTCTTCCTAAATACTCTTCAATTTTTGGGATCGTATCAAAAAGTAGTGAAATTATATATTGATTAGAAGCACCTTTATCTTGTCTTATATTCAAAATATAAGAAATATATTTTAAATAATTAATAATATTTCTAACAATATTTGTATGAATTTCAAAACTAATATCTTTATTTTTAATATTTTCAATCTTTACTTTTTCCCATAATTTTTTAATTTTTTTATATCTTTTTGTATCTGTGATAAAAAGATCTGATTTCTTATCTAATAATTTTATCTTTTGAAAAAGATAATCAACTTTTTTTTCATTTTTTTTTATATCTTTTTCAAAACCCTTCTCTCCTTTTAAAAATCCTTCCATCATTCCTCTATGTTTAGGTATCAAAACCAGAAGCTCTTTGAAAACTTTCAAATATTTAGTAGCAATTATCTCTTTTTTTACAAGATTTAAATTATTAAAAAAAGATTTGTATGTAACATAAGAAGGCATTATAAATGGCAATAAAACAGCAATCATCATAACTACAATCTTTTTTTGAAAACTTAGCTTTCCAAAAAAATTTATAGAAGGAGTAAAAATCTTCATATTCTAAGCTCTCTTATTATTTCAAACTCTCTTTCCAATACATATTCTGCAATCTCATTTTCAAGTTCAGGTATCAAAATAAACTCAATTCCCACTTTTTTCAAATCTATTAAACTATATTTAACTATTCCTTTAATAGCTATCTTATTTTCACCTAACTCAAATTTTATTAAAACATCATCATTAGGCTCTAAATCCTCAATAGAATCAGCATAAATACCTATACCTCCTATTGATATATCATTGATTAAAGCGTCTATTTTTGTTCCATTTTTTTCAATTTTTACTAAAATTTTCTCTTTTGGTTGTACTCTTACATATTTTCTTTTTTCTTGAGGAAGTTCAGTAAACTCAAAATCACTTATCTCGATATATTCAAACTCTTTCATGCTTTTTATTTTTGCTTTAATTGATTTTGGGAAAGATTCTATTTTTAAAAATATCTCTTTATTCTCTTTAAAAATATTAAAATTGCATTTTTGGATATCTAAAAAAAGTAAATTTTTTTCTAACCTTTTAATAATTGATTTACAGCTAACTGGAACCTCTTTGTAAAAATCTAAAATAACAACTTTTCTATCATTTTTTATAATATTTTGAATTAGAGATATAATTAACTCTTCATCCTCTCTTTTTTTGTTGTTTTTTACATGATTTAACTCATCTTCTATCTCTTCATAATATTTTGCATAAGCCCTATCAACATTAACAAGATAGATATCAATTAAAGATAAAAGAGTTTTTATCTTTTCATAATCTTCATTTTTTTTCAATGTATAATCTATAAAGTCTCTTGTAAGTCTCATTGTAGATTTAATAAGCACTTTTTTAAGATCAATTTTACTTTTCGCAACTTTATATGAAAAATTATATAGTTCATTTTGGGGATCTTTTTTATATAAAAAAAGTAATATATAAAGCTTTTCACCTATAGTAAAGAGGGTATTTATTGATAAAATTTTGTTTTTAGTTTTTGATACCTCTTTAAAAAGCTCTTTTGCAAAATTTTCTACAAAATTATTTTTCTCTTTTTCAAAAAAATCTTTCTCTTTTTTAATAACATTTAATAGATCTAATATATTTACATTCATTTTTTCATCCATAAATATGCTAAAATCATTATATATTATCGGTTTATAATAAAGATTTTTTATGACAAAGTTATTACAAAAAAATTAATGTAAGGAATTCAATGAAAAAGATTTCACTTGTTCTTGGGAGCGGAGGAGCAAGAGGATATGCTCATATTGGAGCAATTGAAGAGATAGTAAAAAGAGGTTATGAAATAGTAGCGATCAGTGGCTCTTCCATGGGGGCTTTAATTGGGGGACTTTATGCTTGTGGAAAACTTGACGAATATAAAAATTGGGTGTTGACTTTAGATTTTTTAGATGTTATAAAGCTTTTAGATATCTCTTTTGCTCCATCTGGCCTTATAAAAGGTGATAGAGTTTTTGAAAAATTAGAATCAATAATCGGCGATATATTAATAGAAGAACTTCCTATAGATTTTACTGCAGTTGCAACGGATCTTTTTAAACAAAAAGAGGTCTGGTTTCAAAAAGGAAAACTCATTGATGCCATTAGAGCTTCAATTGCAATTCCCACATTTTTTACACCAAAATATATAGATGGAAGAGTTTTTGTAGATGGTGGAATTGTAAATCCTCTTCCTATTGCTCCGGTAATGAGTGAGATTTGTGATTTGACTATTGCTATTAATCTCAACAGCAATAAGCCATTATTAAAACATATAAAACTTTCAAAAAAAGAGAAAGAAGAAAAAGAGAGAGCAAAAAACTTTTTTGAAGAGCTTTTAGAAAATGCTCAAAAAAAGTTTGAAAATATTGAAAAAGAAAAGGAGTTAAACTATCTTTCTATAATTTCAAGGTCTATCGATACTATGCAAAATATTCTCTCAAACTATAAAATAGCCGGCTACAGACCAGATATAATTATAGAAATCCCAAAAGATAGTGCAATGTTTTATGAGTTTCATAGAGCTAAAGAACTTATAAAACTAGGGAAAGAACTGGCAAAAGAGGCTCTTTTAGATTTTGAAAAAAATATCAATCCCACTTTTTGATAAGATAATCTTTCATTTTTTCAAATTCACAAGCCTGTTTTTCATAATACTCTTCTGCTTCTGTTGAAGATTTTCCATCTAGTTCATTTACTAAAGATGCTACTCTTGCATTATAAAGAG
Source organism: Nitrosophilus kaiyonis (assembly GCF_027943725.1). NCBI lineage: Bacteria > Pseudomonadati > Campylobacterota > Epsilonproteobacteria > Nautiliales > Nitratiruptoraceae > Nitrosophilus > Nitrosophilus kaiyonis. The sequence goes on from NZ_AP025696.1 coordinate 503,465, forward strand.
GTATCATTGTTTCAAGAAGTTTCATCTCCTGTCTTGGTGTTTTATGAAAAGCTGCCATATAACTATAAACTATCCTTATCCAGCAGCTATTTTCAAGAATAAAATTTTTACTATTATCTATTTTAGCAAGAGAAGATATTCTTTTAAAATCATTTTTATCTAAAATCTTTTCCCATAAAACTCCAAAATTGTTATATCCTATTTTAAAATATTCTATAAGCCCTTCAATATCAATCTCAAATGGTTCTGGTTCTTCTCCTATATCTTCACCAACTATAGGTACAGATTTTGAACCTTTTATCTTTTTCCAAAATTTTTCATATTTTTCACTAAGTTTAAATATAGTACCAACAACCTCTCTATACATAGAACTTAAATCGCTTGATGGATCTTTCGCATTATGAATTTTTGCACCAAGTCTTGCTTCACAAATATTGGCATTTTTCACAATAGCTGTAGTTGTAAGCCAAATATCAACACCAAATTTTGCTATTTCACTCTCCCAAACATCCTCTTCCATATACTCTTTAACCATTCTATTTGAAAAAGCAAAATCTCCTCCTATTGGCTGTCTTATTCTTTTTCCATAAAGAGCTCTTGTTAGATTGTATGCTATTGTGTTTGTTATAGTTGCATCAAATTTATATCTTTTATAAAATGGAGCAACATAATCATAACCATTGAGAGTTGGTTCAACCATATTTTTAATCCATTCAGGTATGATTGATCTTAAATCAGAATCAAAAAGCACAACACTTTTTGCCTGTAAAAACTGTGCAGCTTCAAATATTGCCCTAATTGCTGATCCTTTTCCAGGAATACCTCTATAAATGGAAACAAGTTTTTTTATATTAAAGCTATCTATTACAGTATTTAAAGCCTCCTCTCTTGTATCATCAGTTGAGCCGCCATCAGCAACAAATATCAAAGATTTACAATCTGGATAATATTTTTCAAGCCCAAAAGCAGCCTGTTTTATCACATGAGAAATAGTATTTTGACTATAATATGCTGGTATTCCTATAACTATATCTGCACTGTTTAAATTTTCAATTGCCTTTCTTGCATCATCTCTTAAGGCTGTTATTACTCTATATTTTCTCATTTTATATCCTTATAATCTTTCATGCAGTGGAATTTTTTTTAAAAGAGAAGGCGAATCTTTTAAAGTTTGGCCATCAACAAATCTTATATAACTTTCACTCCACCATTTTATATCAAATTTTTTAATATGATTTTGAAGACTATTTAATTTTTCTTTAATTAAATCTTTATTTTCATTTAATATTTTATAAATTATATCGCTATTTCTATCATAATCAAAAGGATTAATTAGATAAGCATCTTTATAGAGTTCTTGAGCTGCTCCTGTAAATTCACTTAAAATAAGAGCACCAAAAGAGTCTTTTTCTTTAGATGCTATAAACTCTTTTGATACTAAATTCATACCATCTTTTATAGATGAAACATAACATATATCTGCAACATTATAATATGCTACCAAAGTATTAAAATCTAGCCTCTTATCTAAAACAACTATAGGTTTATAACTGTTTTTAGAAAATTTCTCATTAACTCTTTCACACTCCTTGAAAAATTTCTCCTCTAACTCTTTATAAACTTTTGCTTTTTTTATATTTTTGCTAACAGCTTCAATAAAAACAATTTTTCCTATAAATTGTGGATACTTTTCTAAAAATGTTTCATAACTTTTTATCTTTTCTAAAAGCCCTTTTGTAAAATCTAATCTATCTGCACAAAATACAATCTTTTTACCTTTATAAATATCTAATAAATTATTTGCAATTTTTTTAGTAATTTCAAGATCTTTTGCTTTTTCATATTTTTGATAATCTATGCTGATAGGAAAAATTTTTGCTTTTGTTACATTTTCTTTATAAACAATTTTATAGAAATCTTTTTCATAATTAATTGTTATATCTTCAAAGAAAAGCTTTAAACAATTTATAAAATTTTCAAGATCATTATATGATTGAAATCCTAAGATATCATAATCCAAAAGCCCTTTAAGCAAAGACTCTCTCCAAGGCAATCTTATAAAAAGTTCTGGATTTGGAAAAGGAATATGAAGAAAAAAACCAATTTTTTTATCTTTTTTGATCTTTTTTATATATTTTGGAAGTAATAAAAATTGATAATCATGAACCCATATAAAATCAAAATTATTACAATTTTCTACTATTTTTTGTGCAAATTTTTTATTTACTTTTTTATAAAATTTCCAATATTTTTCTTCAAATAAAGCATAATCTACAAACTCGTGAAAAAGTGGCCAAAGAGTAATATTAGAAAAGCCGTGAAAAAAGTTTATAATCTCATCTTTATTAAGCTCAACAGGAATCATATTTATTTTTTCTTTTTGGCTCTCATTGTTTATTATATCTTTAATTTGAGATGTTAATTTAGAGTATCCATGCCATCCAATCCAAGAAACATCCATAAATTTTGATACCTGCTCTATAGCCCTAATAAGACCACCTGGGCTCTTTTTTATTATAAAACCTTCATTACTCTTTTTTATAACGATAGGTAATATTGCCGAAACCAGCAATACTCTTTTCATGTCCGACCTTTATATTTTTTAAAAACTCTGCAGCTTTTTCTGGCTCAACTACATTAATTGTATCAAGTGTTCCATGTTCAAAGCCACCAAATATATTAATTCTTGGCAATATTTCAAAATGCCAATGAAAATATTTTTCAGCTTCATCTGTTTTTTTTGGCAAAGAGACAAGTATTAGATTGAAAGGTATCTCTTTTGCTATTTTTTCCAATCTTAAAAAAGCCTCTTTGAAAATTTCAGATAAAAGCTTTATATCCTTTTTATCACACTTTCCAAAATCACTAAAATGATTTTTAGGAACAATTTTCATCTCATATGGATAAAATGATGCGAAAGGAGCATAAAGTATATATTTTTCATTTTCATATATCACTCTACTTTTCTCTTTTTGCTCACATTTTATCTCATCACAAAGAAGACATCTATTTTTTTTGGAAAAATATTTTTCGCTTTGATTTAATATAGTTTTTATCTGAGTAGGAATATATGGAAGAGCTAAAATCTGAGAATGAGAATGCAATATACTGGCTCCAGCTTCATAACCTCTGTTTTTAAATATATGAACATATTGAATATATTCATTTTCATATAATGAATTTAATCTTTTTTGATATGTTTTCAATAATAAATAAAACTCATCAATTGTAAAACTTTCAAACTGTTTACAAATATCTGGAGTCTCTATGACAATCTCATGAAAGCCATAACCATTAAAACTTTCAAATATACATTTTTTATTTTTTCTAAAAATTTCATTCTTTAAAGCAGGATATTTATTTGGTATAACTCTTATTTTCCATCCAGGAGAGTTTGGTTTTGATCCATCTTCTCTAACAGCATAAATTTCAGGCGGAGTTAAATGCTCTTTTCCATATGCAAATATTGACTCATAACTCTTTTCAAACTTTTTTATTTCAAACTTTTCAAATGGCCTTTTTGCCCTTCCCGGCTCAACTATAACATATCTATCTTTTAATCTATCGTATCTAATCTCACTCACTATTTTACCTTTTTATCCTCTTTTACTGCGTTTTTTAGCATTTCTCCAATATCTGGTAAAACGCTTCTTACATTGCTCCATGAAGAAAGTGCCGGTACACCTAAAGGATCTTCCAAAAATCTAATAGAAGCCTCTTTTAAGCTCTCTTGGAAAATTTCAGCTGCTAAAATCTCTTTGTATCTATCATACTCTAAACCATTTATTTTACTAATAGCAGCATATTGGCTTATTGCATATCTTGATTCATCAAAATAGCAGCTAAAAAGTGAATTAAAATCATATTTTGTAAAAACCATTCCTTGCTGAGCCATTAATCTAAAAAGATTTTGAGCAATCTCGTTTGCCATTCTTGCAATTCCGGTATTGCTTTTTGTACTACCAAGGGCTTGATGCTTGTGTTCATAATTTTGCATGATTTCTGTTTGGCATATTCTTTTTACTGAAGTATTGTTATAAACTTCACTTAATGTTGAAACCTCCAATCCCCATGTTGGAGAGATCCTTATACCTCTTGCAAGAGATCTAATAAGTGCAAATTCGCCAGAAAGGGCATATCTAAAACTCATAAGATATTCTATATATCTATTTTCTCCAAAAATTTTTTTTATCGATTTTAATAGTGGGGTATAAAAAAGCCTTGTTACTCTTCCATGAAGTCTATTTGTAACTCTTGAATAGTAGCCTTTATTAAATTCATATGTTAAAGTAGGATTTACTATAGGATAAAAAAGTTTAGCAGGTATTTCTCTTGAATAATTGACTATATCACAATCATGCAAAGCTATTGCATAATTTTCCTTTTCAGCCAGTGCATATCCAAGCATTATCCAAACATTTAAACCTTTTCCTCTCTTTTCAATAGAATCAAAACCATGTTTATTTAAAAATCCAAAAATCTCTTGTATTCTTGGACCATCATTCCATAAAATATCCACTTGATATGGTATTTGGCTCATTATCTCTTTAACTTTGACAAACTGCTCTTTGCTCGCTCTATCAAGACCAAGAATTATTTTATGAATATATTTAACATTTTTTAGCTCTTCTATAATTCTTTGCATAGCAGGATTTTCAAATTCACTATATAAAGCAGGCAGCAAAAGTACCATATTTCTTCTTTTTGAAAACTCTAAAAGCTCCTCTTCAATCCCTGAAAAATCCTTATTGCCAAGTTTTGAAAGTGTTGTTATTATTCCATTTTGAAAAAAATCTCCCATATTATTCCTTTCTTTTGGGCTCCTCTTTTATAAGTACTGCTATATCCATAACATTTGTTCCTGAATATCCTGTTATTAAAAGATTTGAGCATTTTTCAAAAAAATGAAAAGAGTCATTATTTTCTAAAAAACTATCTATATCAAGATTTAACTCTTTTGATTTTTCATATATTTTAAAATCAGCTAATGCTCCAGCAGCATTACTATTTCCATCTATCCCATCAGTCCCGGCACTTAAAAACTCAATATTTTCATAATCATCTATCTCTTTCAAAGCTGCCAATGCCATCTCTTGATTTCTTCCACCTTTTCCTTTTCCTTTTACATGCACTACACTTTCTCCTCCAAAAAGCCAGACAAAATCTTTAAAATATGTAACCTTTTTTGCTCTTTTTATGATATCTTCGCCTATATTTCTAGCCTCTTTACACATTTTATCTGTAACAATATAGGCTTTATAGCCCAGTTTTTTTGCCTCTATTTTTGCAGCATTCAAAGCAATTTTATTGGAAGCTAAAATAAAATGCTCTATATTTTTTTTCTTAATTTTCAAAGTCTCATCTATCTTATTTTCTATTCCATTTTCTATAACATCTATTACACTTTTTGGCACTTTTTTTAAAATATCATATTTTATTAGTACCTCTTTTGCATCTTCAAAAGTTGATCTATCAATATAGCATGGTGCTGAACCAATAACCTCTAAATCATCACCTATTACATCTGATATGACTAAAACTGCTGCAGTGCTTTTGCATTTTGTTGCAAGTTTTCCACCTTTTATCATGGAGATATGTTTTCTAACAATATTTATCTCATCAATATCAGCACCACTTTTTAATAATAGCTCATTTGTTTTTTGAAGATCTTGCAATGAAATTGGAGGGATAGTATATTCCATAAGTGCTGAAGCACCACCAGATAAAAGAAATATAGCCAAATCATTTTCATCTATTTTTTCAACAAGTTTTAAAATAGATTTTGCTCCATTAAAGCTTTTCTCATCTGGAATTGGGTGTGAACCTTTTAAAATTTTAATATTTCCAATATCTTTTTCCTCAGTTGAAATAACAATTCCTTTTTTTATTTTTTCTTTTAAAATAGCCTCAATTGCTTCAGCCATTTTTCCTGATGCTTTTCCAGCTCCTAAAATATATATATTTTTATAATTTTTAAGTTCATATTTTCTATTTTTTATATAAAGAGTATCTTTATCTAATTTAACACTATCTTTAATGACATTTTGTGGCAAAACAGCTTCAACTGCTTTAAAAAAAATATCTTTGGCATCCTCTCTTTTTAAAACAACACCAACACACTCTCCCCAGCCCTTGCTACCTGGATATTTTGATTTTATAAGATTTTTTAAAGATATATTCTCATAGGATTGGTCAAATTTTTTAATAAGTATAGGGATATCTGCACTTTTTAGCATCTCTATATCATTTTTACTATCCCCAACTCCCACAACCAATATATCTTGATTGAAATATTTTTTATAAATATTAGCTACTATATTTAATGCTTTTCCTTTATCTTGATTGATTCCTATAATATGGAAAAATCTTCCACCTTTTGTTATTTTAAGACCAAATTTTTTAGCCTCTTTTTCAATTTTTTCTAAATCTTCATTTTCAAGCAAAAATGGCTCACTGAATTCTCTTTTTTTAGCATTTTTTGCATTTTTTATATCAAGACCTGTTAATTTAGCAACCTCCTCATCGCTTAAATCACTAAATCCTTTAATATTAAATCTTTTTTTAAACTCTAAAATCTTTTTATACTCTTCACCTAAAACAATCGCATAATATTTATCTATTTTTTTAGCCTCTTTTGGAAGATAGTTTTTTAAATATTTTGGGAAAAATATTGCAGCGCCATTTTCACAAATAAAAGGAAAATCAATCTGGAGTTTTTCTTTTATCTCTTCAATCTCAAATCTTGTTTTACTTGAGGTTAAAATAAGAGGAATATCCCTTTTTTTTATCTTATTTAAAACCTTTTTTGCCCCCTCAAATGAATATGTGTCATGATCAAGCAGCGATCCATCAAGGTCTGTAAATATTAATAATTTTTTACTTTTCATAAATAAACCTCAAATTTATATCAAAATATATTATAATCTAATAAGTTAAGATTTTTATAAAGGGCTGTATTGAAAAAAAGAATAAAAGAGAAAATTTTAGATGAGATAAGAGAAAATAGAGAAAAAATAAAAAAGATGGGGCCCGGAATCATTACAGGTGGGGCTGGAGATGATCCTGCTGGAATTGTAACTTGTACGGTTGTTGGGGCAACAACTGGTTTTCATCTTTTATGGCTTGCTTTTTTATCTGCTCCTATGATGATTGCTATTCAAGATAGTGTCTCTAAAATAGCTATAGTAACTGGAAAAAGTCTTCCAGAAATTACAAATATTTTATATGGAAAAAAATATACAATATTGATGGTTTTATTTCTTTCAATTGCAAATATTTTTACAATAGGGGCAGATTTAAATGCCATTGCTGAAATTTTTGCAATATCCACAGGTTATGATAGTCTCTATTTTCTTATACCAATAACCGGTATTATTGCTTATCTTGTAATGTTTAAGCAGTATAAAACAGTTAAAAAAGTTTTTCTTTTATTAACACTGATTTTAAGTGTATATATATTATCAGCCATTTTAGCAAATCCAGATTTAAAAAGTCTTCTTATTGGAACTTTTTTACCTCATCTTCCTATTGAGTCAGTTTTTATTATGGCTTCTCTTGGTTATCTTGGTACAAAAATGTCTCCATATCTTCTTTTTTGGCAAGCTTCAGAAGAAAAAGAGGAACACAGAACAGTAGTTCAAGCAAAAGAAGCATCCTTTGATACAGTTGTTGGAATGATATACTCAAGTGCTCTTGATTTTTTTATAATTGTAGCTGCAGCTGCCACGCTGTATGGAAAAGTAAATAATATAGAGACTGTAAAAGATGCCGCTCTTGCTTTAAAACCAATAGCTGGTGAATACTCTTTTATTCTATTTAGTATAGGAGTTTTAGCTTCTGGATTTTTAGCAGTACCTGTTTTGGCTGGATCAACAGCTTATGCAATAGCTGATACTTTTGGCTGGAGAGAGGGTATGGATAATAAAGTCAGTGATGCAAAAGGTTTTTATACAGTATTTTTGGGCGCACTTATAATTGGAGATTTTATAGATTTGTCTTCAATATCAGTTGTTGATGCGCTATATTATTCACAAATTCTTGATGGGATAATGCTTCCTTTTTTAATTTTAATAGTATTAAGCATAAGTAATAATAAAAAAATAATGGGTGATTTTAAAAATACAAAATTTAACAATATCTTTTCTATTTTTACATTTTTCATAACTTCTATATTAACTGCTATAATGTTTTATGAAATCTTTTAAAGGCGCTTTATGGATTCAATAATTTATCTAATTAAAGAGACTCCAGAATGGCTATTTTTAGTTTTTGTTGCTGGTATTTTATTTATTGAAATATTTGGTGACAGGCCTTAATAAGAAGCCATTTTATCAATGAGTTCTTTATGTATTATTCCATTTGAGGCAACAATAATATCTCCAAATTTATACTCATTTCCTAAATGATTAGTTACCTTTCCTCCAGCCTCTTCAACAAGCAAAATCCCAGCTGCTACATCCCAAGGTTTTAAATTAACTTCATAAAATCCTGCAAATCTTCCACATGCAACATAACTTAAATCAATAGCAGCTGAACCAAGTCTTCTTATATCTCTTGTAAAAGGCAGTAGATTTGCCATAGTATCTATAACCCATCTATAATCTTTTCCTCTTTTGATTTTTGTATATGGAAATCCTGTTGCAATTAGTGAACTAATTAAATCTTTGCTATTATTTACAAAAATTCTCTCATCATTTAAAAATGCTCCAACATCTTTTTTAGCCCAAAAAAGCTCATTTAAAATAGGATTATAAACAATCCCTTCTACTGGTTTTGAATCTATATATATCCCAATAGATATACAAACATAAGCAATGGAGTGTACAAAATTTGTTGTTCCATCAATTGGGTCAATAAAGATTGCTTTTTTAGGAATAGAACTTCCTTTAAAACTCTCTTCAGCAACTATCTCATAATCTGGATATATTTTTGATAATCTATCTTTTAAAAATTTTTCTATCTTTACATCATATTCAGTTACAAGATCAATCTCACTTTTAAAATTTACCTTCTTTTTATGAAAATAGCCATATTTTAAAATCTCTCCAGCCTCTTTAACAATATCTTTTAGCATAAAGCTCCTTTTAACATTAGACATTGGACATTGGACATTGGACATTAGTCATTAGTTATTAGTCATTGGGAATTGGGAATTGGTACTTAATTTTTAACTATCACTATCCACTATCACTAAACCTTTTATCCTTCAGCCTTCAACCTTAAATTTAACCGAAAATTTTCATTCGCTTCGCTCGCTTGATTTTCGTCAATGTAAACCAGCTGTTCGTATGCTCAGACACGAAATTCCTTGAATTTCGGCTTCGCATATACTCTCGTCTTCGCTTCGGGACACAAGCAAAACAGTTTGCTTGTTCAAAGCTCCGCTTTGCCCTCGCTCACTTACACCTTGCCTCCTCATACATCCCATTTACCTTTCATTTACTTTTCATTTAATTTTGTTTACAAAAAATATAATATCATTTCATTACTAAAAGATTCAAAAGTTTTCTTACTCCCTTTTGAATCTTTTATAAAATAAAAATGGAGGATAAATTATGAAAAAAACTCTAATATTATCAATAGCAACTGCTCTTATTTTATCTGCTGCTACTATTACATTTAATGAAGCGCCAAAAGAGTTTAAAAGAGTTATGCCTCAAGGTGATAAAAATGTTGTTTTATCATTTTATGATGCTATAAAAGAGGCAAAAGAAAGCGTTGTAAATATTTCTACAAAAAAAAGAGTCAAAACTCCAAACTTTGCGGGATCACCATTTTTTAATGATCCATTTTTTAGACAATTTTTTGGCCCACTGTTTAAAGATAGAATACCAAAAGATAGAATACAAAGATCACTTGGTTCAGGGGTAATTATCAGTCAAGATGGATATATTGTAACAAATAATCATGTAATAAACGATGCTGATGAGATAACTGTAACTATTCCAGGTAGCGATAAAGAGTATAAGGCAAAAATTATAGGAAAAGACCCATTAACAGATATTGCTGTTATTAAAATTGATGCAAAAAATCTAAAACCAATAAAACTTGGTGATTCATCAAAATTAAAAACTGGTGATATTGTTTTTGCAATTGGAAATCCTTTTGCAGTTGGAGAAACAGTAACACAAGGTATAGTTTCAGGTTTAAATAGAAGCAATGTTGGTATCAATACATATGAAAATTTTATACAAACAGATGCAGCTATAAATCCTGGAAACTCTGGTGGGGCTCTGGTTGATAGCAGAGGAGCTCTTGTTGGAATAAACAGTGCTATTATTACAAGAAGTGGTGGCAATAATGGTATCGGATTTGCAATTCCTGTAAATATGATGAAAGATGTTGTTAAAAAACTTGTTGAAAAAGGTAAAATTGAAAGAGGATATTTAGGTGTAATAATAGAAGATTTAAAAGGCAGTTTAAAAGAGGTTTACAAGCATAAATATGGAGCTGTAATTGTCGATGTTGCCAAAGATTCAGCAGCTCAAAAAGCAGGTTTAAAAAGAGGAGACTTGATACTAGAGGTTGATGACAAAAAAGTAGATGATGCAAATGAACTAAAAACTTTAATTGGTTCAAAAGCACCAGGAGAAAAAGTAAAAATTAAATATGAAAGGAATAAAAAAGTTTATACAACTATTGTTACATTAAAACAAAGACCAGAATCTTCAAAAGAATCTGTTGAAAGTGAAACATATGGCCTTGAATTAAAAAACCTTGATGATAATACAAGAAGATTGTATAATATTCCTAAAGATATTGAAGGTGTATTGGTTACTGAAGTTACCCCAGAGAGTAAAGCTGAAAAAGCTGGCTTTAAAAGAGGGGATATTATTGAAGCTATTGAAGATATGGATATAAAAAATATAGATGATTTTAAAAAGGCCATTAAAAAATATAAAGGTCCAAAAAGAGTCTATATAAATAGACAAGGATATCCTTTGATTCTTGTATTGAAATAGGTCTGGGTTTTCCCAGTCCACTATTAGCATATTGGTGTATTAGCATATTATCTCATCTCATCCTCCTATATACCAATATGCTAATACACCGCCTACATAGCTTTCTAAAAGGACAAAATTGAAAGTAGCAATGATTGAAGATGATATTGAACTTTCAGAAATATTAAGTGAATTTTTAAATAAACATAATATAAAAGTTAAAAACTTTGAAGATCCATATATTGCACTCTCTTCGTTAAAAATAGAAAATTTTGATGCACTTATTTTAGATCTAACACTTCCTGATATGGATGGATTGGAGATTTTAAAAAAAATTAGAGAATTTAGTGATATTCCTATTATAATATCAAGTGCAAGAAGTGATCTAACTGACAAAATTATTGGCCTTGAACTTGGAGCAGATGATTATCTTCCAAAACCATACAATCCAAGAGAGCTTGAAGCAAGACTAAAAGCTATTACAAGACGAAGAGAAAAAAAAAGCCAAAAAGATTTTTTTATCGATAAAGATTCAAATGAGATAAAATTAAAAGGAAAAATTTTACAATTAACTCCTGCAGAATATGAAATATTGTCCTATTTGATTGAGCATCCAAATAGAGCAGTATCTAGAGAGGAGCTAATAAAAAATATAGATTTAATAAATCCAAATTCCAGTGAAAAAAGCATTGATGTTATCATTGGAAGGATTAGACAAAAAATTGAAGATGACCCCAAAAATCCAAAATATATCCGCTCAGTAAGAGGCGTAGGGTATAAGTTTGTAAATTAGGTGAGTAGGGTAAGTTAGGTGAGTTAGAGGGTCATTGGTCATTAAGTCATTGGACATTAGACATTGGTTTTTAGTGTTAGTAGATAGTGATAGTGTTTGTGTTTGTTATGGACTAAAAACTCACACCCACATTTAATATTAAGGTTGAAGGCTGAAGGTTGAAGGGATTAGGTGATAGTGGATATAAAAAACTCAGCACTTAGCACTCAACATCAATTCCAAATTCCTAATTCCTAATTCCCAATGACTCAATGACTAATGTCTAATGACCAATATCTAATCACAAATCATGGAAAACATATGAAAAGATCAATATTTTTCTCAATCACATTTATCTTTTTAATTGCATTTTTAGCAATTACTGCCTCTTTTTATCTTTTTCTAAAATATGAAAAAATAAATAAAAAAACTCAAATTGATAAAAGATTTGAGTTTATATCAAATACGCTTCCATGGAAACTTCAAAATATTAAAAATCCAAATAAGCTTATAAAAGAGTTAAAAAAGATAGATTTAGAGCCCATTTTTTATGCAAAAGAGGCTATAAATATTTTAAAAAATTCAAAAAAGATAAAAAAAATATCCAGTGAAATTGGAGATATTTGGCTTTTAAAATATAAAAATGAAAACTATATCTTTATTCAAAGTTTTGGAAACTCTTTATTATTAAAAGATCTATCAAGTTTGGAAATTGATGATTTTTTTATCTATTTTATCTTTTCTATTGTAATTTTACTTATTTTTCTTGTCTATATTGGCGTAATATTAAAACTTAGACCTCTTAAAAAAATAGAAAATGAACTTAAAAAGTTCTCAAAAGGAGAGATGAATTTAAATCTTGATATAAAAGGAAGCAGTGAAATAACAGAAGTTGCAAAAAACCTTAAAAACTCAATAGATGCAGTTAAAAATATGCTAAATTCAAGAAAACTTCTGCTTAGAAACATTATGCATGAACTAAAAACTCCTATAACAAAAGGAAGAATCGTTGCAGAAATGGTTGAAAATGAAAAACAAAGAAATAGGCTTATCTCTATATTTGAAAGGTTAAACTCTCTTATAAATGAAATCGCAGCTATTGAATCAATAGATAGCAAGATTCAAATAAAAAAGGTTAAAAAAAATATAAAAGATTTTTTACAAGAGGCTATAAATCTAGGGCTTTTTGATAAAAAACAGATTATTATAAAATATTATGACAATCCTCAAATTGAGGCTGATTACAAACTTTTTAGTATTGCTTTAAAAAATCTAATAGAAAATGGAATAAAATATTCACAAGATAACCAAGTAAAAATAGCAGTCTATAAAGATAAAATTGATATTATTAATAAAGGCAAACCATTAAAAAAAGAGTTTAACTATTATCTTGAACCATTTACTAAAGAGGGCAAAAACTCTGGTTTTGGCTTAGGACTATATCTTGTAAACTCCATATTAAAACTTCACAACTTTAAACTTTCTTATAAATATTCCGATAATAGAAATATATTTATAATTCATTTATATTAAATTTTATTTAACAATAAAACAAATATAATAAAATAAAAGTTAGGATAAAAAATGAAGATATTTTTATATTTACTATTAAGCTTCATAACTATTTTTGCCAAAAATCTTGATGTTTTACTTGAAAAATATAAAAAAGAGTCTGAACTTTCAAAAATAACAAAAATAGACACTGCAGGAATAGTTCATATTTTCACAAGAGAAGATTTAGAAAAGATGCAAGGCTCAAGCCTTAAAGATATTTTAAAATTGATTCCTGGATTAAATTATACCTTTACTCCAAACTATACACCTCTATTTACACAAGCTTCTGGAAGTTATGTAAATCAAACAGCAGTAAGGATATATATAAATAATCACGATTTAACTAGTACCTCTTTCGGAAGTGCTCTTTTAATTTGGGGAGATATGCCTATTGAAGCTTTTGATCATATTGAAATTTATAAAGGTGCTTCATCTATCGAGTTTGGAAGCGAAACAGCAATACTTATCATAAAATTATATACAAAACTCCCAAGTAGAGAAGAGGGTAAAAAAATTAGAATAATTAAAGATAGCTTAGGAAGTAGCTCTTTTGATAGCTATTTGGCTAAAACCGGAACTGATAATGAGTTTTTTATATATGCTCATGCTAAAGATTTCAATTCTAAAAGATATGAAAATGATGGATTTGCAGTTACAAGAGATTATAAAGATTATATGTTTTTTGGAAATTATAAAAGAAAAGATATAAATATTGAGAGTGGATATTTAAAAATAGACAAAGACCCATATTTAGGAAATGGTAAACTATATCATCCAACTGGCGGAGGATTGGATGCATATCATGGATATATAAATATTGAAAAATATATTAATGATATAAAATTTAGAATCTCTTTTGATAATTTAAAATATAAAAGAAAATATAGAGATAGAGATGGAGTTTATACTTCAAAAGGGTATGTAAATATATATAATATCGATTTTGAAGATAATATTTTTTCTATATTTGGAGAAAAAAAGATAAAAAAAGAAAATGATCATTTTGTTTTTGGAGGATTTTATAAATATAAATCTTATAAAGAAAATGGCCACTTTGATCAATTTCATATAAATCCTAAAAACTCATTAAATCTATACTCATTATATTTTGAAAATAGACACAAATTTTCAGATGATTTTATGTCACTTTTATTATTAAAAGGAGATTTTTATAGATATAATAAAGATATAAAATCTCATAACAAATTAATATCAAAAATAGGATTTGTAAAAAGATTAAATAATTTAAAATTAAAGCTTTTTTATACAAAAACCTATCTTCCTATTGAATTTTATAAGCTATATACGCAAAATGATCTACCGTTTAAATCCAATCCAAATCTAAAATTTCCTAATATAAATTTTCTAACATTTGAATCTATATATACAAATAAAAAATATAAAATCTCTTTAAAAGCTGGAAAAAAAGTTATTAAAAATAAAATAAGTTTTGATTATTTAAATAAAAGCTTTATAAATTTTAATGAAAAAGTAAAAGTCAATTTTTATGAATTTGAATATGGTTATAATTTTGATTTGGATAATAAACTATCTTTTAATCTTGTTAAATATAAAAATAATCAAAATGAACTTTCTCCAGATATACAAATTTTTTTAAGAGTGTTTAATAAAATAGAAGATTTTTATCTATATAATGAACTTTCATATAAAAACTCATATTTTTATAATAATCAAAAGATTGATAGTTCTTTGGATTTTACTTCATCAATAAAATATTTTATAAATAAAGATTTATCTATTGGACTTAGAGGAGAGAATATATTAAATAAAGGTTTTAAACAAGCATATCGAAAAACAGCAAATATTTATCCTGTATTTGATCATAGATTTATTTTTAATATGGAGTATACATTTTGAAAAAGTTTTTTTTAATTATATTAATTTTTTTTAATCTTTTTGCATCTGTAGAAAATATCGAAAGAGAAATATACTCAACTATTATAAAATCGATATTTCCTAAAAAAGAGACAGTTAAAATTTGGGTTGATGATAATAAAAAAGTTTCAATATTTAAAAAAATAGATTTTGCAAAAATAACAGATAATTATGAAAACTCTGATATTTTATTTATTTTCCATGAAAAGAGTTTAAAAGATATAAAAACAGATAAGATTATTATATTTGTTGGTAAATACTCTTTAATAAAAAATTATCAAAATAGAGTTATCGGTGGTTTTTTTTGGCAAAAAGGAAGACCAAACATAATCTTTTTAAGAAAAAATCTTCAAAAATTTAATATTTCTCTTCCAAAAGAATTTAACAAATATATAGAGGATAGAGTTTGAGACATATTTATAAAGTGTTGGCAATTTTAATTGCATTTATATCTATTCTCATTGTCTATTTATATATTTCAACTTTCACAATAGAAAAAGGTTTAACTAATAAATTAAATACTCTTTTTTTAAAACATGTAAAAGATACTGCAAATAACATAAATCTTTTTATTAAAAATTATTATGCCAATAACCTTTATCAAGAGTTAAAAGAAGATAAAAAACTAAGAGATTTTCTTCAAAATGCTCTAACTTTGAGTGTATCTTATCCAAATAGATATGTATATATACTATATAGAGACAAAAAAGGAAAATATAGATATCTTCTTGATGGAAGTAAAGAAGATAAAGGTGAATTTGATCAAAAACTTGATGTTGATAAAAAAGAGTGGGATTTAGTTTATAAAACAAAAAAAGATAAAGTTATACAACATAGAAATTCTGAATTTTTATATATAACTTACCTAAAACCTATTGTAAAGAATGGCAATGTAGATGGAATAATTGCTATAGATTTTACAAGTGATTTTCCAAAAACAATTTCAGATATATTGTCTCCTCTAAAACAGATTTTTTCATATATTTTTATTACCTTTTTTATAATTTTTTTAATTTTAATTTATCAATTTTATCTATATTATAAAACAAAAAAATTAGCAATAATTGATCCTTTAACGGAAGCTTATAATAGAACATACTTAAGAGATTTTTTGAATAGTTTTGACCCAAATAAATACTCTATACTTATGGTTGATATAGACCATTTTAAAAAGATAAATGATAATTATGGCCACAAAGTAGGCGATATAGTATTAAGAGAGTTTTCAACTATAGTCAAAAGAATTTTAAGAGATAGCGATATTATAATAAGGTATGGAGGGGAAGAGTTTTTAATATTTTTAAATAAAGAAAATAGTAGTATAGATCCAATAAAAATTGCAGAGAGGATTAGAGAAACTTTTGAAAAAACCTCTTTTAATATTAATAAAAAAAATAGAATAAATATAACAGTTTCAATTGGTGTTATATCATATCCTGAAAAGTATAAAAAAGTTACAGATGCGATAAAAAAAGCTGATGAAATGCTATATATAGCTAAAAAAAGTGGTAGAAACAAAATAATTCAAGACGAAAATAGTAATTTTATAAAAATAGTAGATAAAGATATAAATTTCGTAAAAGAGGCAATTGAGGAAAATAGAATCATTCTTCATTACCAACCAATATATGACATAATCAATAATAAAATCAAAAGCTACGAAGCATTAGTTAGATTAATTGATACTGATGGAACAGTTATCTATCCAAATAGTTTTTTAAGACAAATTGCTTTTACTACAGTTTATAATAATTTAACAAAAAAAATCCTTGAAATAGTATTTGAAACAATTAAAAAAACTCAAAAAACAATAAGTATAAATTTAAATTTTTCTGATATACAGGATAATAAAATCTTTAACATAATTGAAAATGAGATAAAAAAAAATATAAAATTGGCAAATTATCTAATTATTGAACTTTTAGAAAATGAAGCTTTAAGTGAAGAGAAAAATTTATCCAATAAACTTTTAAAACTTAAAAAATATGGAGTAAATATTGCAATTGATGATTTTGGAAGTGGATATTCAAATTTTGGCATATTTAGATATTTACCGATAGATATTTTAAAAATAGATGGGTCATTAATAAAAGAGATAAATAGCTCAAAAATATCTTTTTCTATTGTTAATTCAATAGTTTTTTTCGCCAAAGAAGCAAATATAGAAATTGTTGCAGAATTTGTTGAAAATGAAAATATTTTAAACACTTTAAAAAATTTAAATATAAAATATGCACAGGGGTATCTATTAGGAAAACCTCAACCTCAAATCATAGGATAAAAAATGCTTGCTTTAAGATTTTATGGACAAAGAGATATTAGACTTGAAAATATCCCAAAACCTAAACCAAAAAAAGATGTAGTTTTGATAAAAGTTAGTGATGCTGGAATAAGCCAAACCCAAATAAATGAGTTTGTAGAGGGACCATTTATTATAAATAAAGAGCCACATCCATTAACAAATAAATCAATACCTTTAATACCTTGCCAAGAGTATGGAGGAATTATAGAAGAAGTTGGTGAAAATGTGGATAGAAATCTTATAGGCAAGCAGGTGGCAGTTTTGCCTCTTATATCTTGTGGTAAATGTGAATATTGCAAAAGTGGTAAAGAACATCTTTGCGATAAAATGGCATATCATGGACTATTAGGTGCAGATGGTGGATTTTGTGAATATAGTGTAGTTAATAAAAACAATATTATTGAAATTGAAAAAAGAGAGCTTTTAACTTTTATAGAGCCGATTTTAGTAGGAATACATGCAGCAAATCAAGCTAAAAGATTTTTTGATCTTAAAGATAAAAATATTTTAATTTTAGGTGCTGGAGCTGTTGGAATTAGTGTTGCTTCAGTATTTAAAGATTTTTTCAAAGCAAATATTGAGATAAACGATATTTTAGAAGCAAGATTAAAAAGAGCAAAAAAAGCTGGTTTTAAAGCAGTAAAAAAAGATGAGATTTCTAAAAAATATGATATGGTAATAGATGCAGCCGGAATAGATACACTTATAGAAATACCTGCATTTATTGAGGGACAAAATTATTTAAAAAAAGGCTCTGCCCTTTTAAATATCGGTACATATTTTCATCCTATAAAACTTATACCTTCCAATTTGCTTTTAAAAGAGCAGTGTATTATTGAATCTATTACTTATAACTCAAATGATGTAAAAATTTTGCCAGAAGTTTTAAAAACTATAAAAACTGATTTTAAAATTTTTTTAGATTTTATTGATTTGAAAAATATAATAGAAGATGGATATTACAGAGCCGAAGTTGATAAAGAGAGTTTTACAAGAATAGTAGTGAGGTCTTAGTATGATCAAAGAGCTTGAAATTTTGCTTTCAAAAATATTAAATGATGAGATAAATATAGTTGAAAAAAAGGAATTTGATTTTAAAAAATATAAAAAATTTTTTCCTATAAATAAAAATTTTATATTTACATACAAAAAAGAGATAGATCCAAAATTTTTATATGAAATAAAACTGTTTTTATCAAACTTTCTTTTAAAATATGAAAAAACTATAGAAGATTTAAAAAAACTAAAAATTTTGCAAAAAGAGTTGGAAAATATTTTAAATTCTAATGAATTATTATTTTCAAAAAAAGGAAGTATTGAAGACTCTTTTTCTTTTTTAAAAGATTCGAACATAAATTTTGTAATTTTTGAAAATCATGAAATACTTTTTAATAGTGGAATTGATAAGTTCACTATTAATACCACTTTAAAAAAATTAAAAAAAGTTGATGAAATCTCTTTTTCCATAGGAGAAGGAGAACTATATGCTTTAAAGATAGGATTTTATACAATTATTTTAAAAAAAGAGCAACAAATAGATACATTTTTAAAAAAAGTTATAAAATCAAGGCTTCTTTGGCTAAATGCATTATATGAAGCAAAAATGCTCTATGAAATAGATAAATTAACAGGTCTTTATACAAGAAGTAAATTTTTAGAAGATATTGATAGTTTTCAAAATAGCTCTTTTTTGTTTATAAATATAAAAAATTTTAAATCAATAAATGAACTCTATACAAACTATATTGGTGATATAATATTAAAAGAGCTATCTGAAAAATTTAAGAAAATTTTTAAAGAATCAAAAATATATAGAATCTATGGTGATAGATTTGCAATAGTTTTTAAAAATGATCATTTAAATGAAATATTAGATAATTTTTCAAAAGAAATAGATAAAAAGTTAATGATATACAATAAAAAAACAAAAGAGTATATCCAGCCAAAGCTTGATTTTGAAATTATTGTATTTAAAAATTATATAGATGAGATATTAGAAATCTCAAATCTATCATTTAAAAAATGTAAAAAGAAGATTTCTTTTTATGATAAAGATATTGAGCCTATTTTAAAAGAGGAGATTGAGTATTTTAAAATTTTAATTGATGCTCTTGAAAATGATAAAATAGTTCCATTTTTCCAAAGAATAATAGACAAAAAAACGGCTAAAACACTATATTTTGAAGCACTTTTAAGAATAGTAGTAGATGAAAAAATATTTTCTCCTATAAAGTTTATTGAAATTGCTAAAAACAAAGGTTTATATAAAAAACTAAATTATAAAATGATTGAAAAATCAATAGATGCAATAAAAAAATTATCAAAAAAAATATCTATCAATATTGATATTTATGATATTTTACAAGAAGATATTACAGATTTTATTAAAACTCTTATAAAAGAGAAAAATATTAACCCAAAAAATATCCAGTTTGAAATTTTAGAGACTGAAGATATTTATGAATATATTGAAGAGGTTAAAAATTTTATTAAAAAAATAAAAGATATTGGATGTAGTATCGCTCTTGATGATTTTGGAAAAGGTTATTCAAATTTTTCTGTTCTAAAAGATTTTAATATCGATAATCTTAAAATTGATATGAGTTTGACAAAAAACATTGATACAGATAAAGACTCCTTTACAATACTAAAAACTATAGTAGAATTTGCTAATCTTTTAAATATAAAAACAACAGCTGAAGGTGTAGGAAATGAAAAAATATATAAAAAATTATTAGAAACAAAAGTGGATTTTTTGCAAGGATTTTATATTGAAAAGCCAAAACCGCTTCATGAAATTATTAAGCAATAATCTTTTTTAATCTATCTAAAAAAACTCTTTGGCTTTTTACTATCTTCTCATAAGCTTTATCGATATCAAACCATTTAGCCTTATCAACTTCTGGAAATTTTTTAATTTTACCAGAATTTGGAGGCCACTCTATTTCAAAAAAATTTGATTTAATATCTGTATCAATATCTTTGTTTATTGCAAATATATGGATAATCTTATTTGAAGTTTTAGCATCTTTTAAATCAATAAAATCTCCATCTATTTTTTTACCTGTCTCTTCAAAAAACTCTCTTTTTGCTGCTTCAAGCAAGCTCTCATCTTCCTTAATCTCGCCTTTTGGAATACTCCATGCACCACTATCTCTTTTTGCCCAAAAAGGTCCTCCCATATGAACTAAAAAGACTTTTAATTTATTATTCTCTTTTTTAAATGGTAAAATACCCGCACTGATTTTCATAAATCTTCCTAAAGGCGATATATGGATATTATACAAGCAATTATATTTGGAATAGTTGAAGGATTGACAGAATTTTTGCCTGTATCTTCTACGGGACATATGATTTTAGCATCTAAGCTAATGGGAATTGAACAAACATCTTTTCAAAAAAGTTTTGAAGTTATTATTCAACTTGGCTCAATTTTAGCTGTAGTATATGCCTTTAAAGATAAAATCTTTCATAATCTAAATTTATGGAAAAAATTGATTGTAGGTTTTATTCCAACAGGAATTTTAGGATTTACTTTATATAAAATTATAAAATCTCTATTTGCTCCATCAACTGTTGCCTATATGCTTGTAATTGGTGGGGTTATTTTTTTATTAGTAGAATATTTTTATAAAGAGAAAGAGCATCATATAGAAAATGTTGAAAATGTCTCTTATATACAAGCATTTTTAATAGGAATTTTTCAATCTTTTGCTATGATTCCTGGAACTTCACGAAGCGGAGCCACTATTATAGGTGGTTTATTAATTGGTTTAAAAAGAAAAGCTGCAGCTGAATTTAGCTTTTTACTTGCAGTACCTACAATGTTTGCTGCAACTGGATATGATATTTTAAAACATTTCAATGAATTTGAACTATCAAATATTACTGCTCTTACTGTAGGGTTTTTGACCTCATTTTTTGTAGCTTTAATAATCATAAAATGGTTTTTAAATTTCATAAAAAAACATACATTTATTCCTTTTGGAATTTATAGAATTATAATCGGGCTTCTTTTTATAAATTTTGTATTATGAAGCATTTAAAAATTTTTTTCAAAATAGTTTAATCCACCAAGTAAATATATTTTTGCCTTTTGATTAAAAATATCAGATTTCACTGCTGCCTCTTTTGCTTTAGCCGCTGCTAAATCAGCAATTGAGCGGCTTAGCTCATCTGCACTTGAGAGCTGATTTTCAAATCTTCCAAGAGTTAGTTTGAAATACTCCCTTCTTGATTTAACTTCAGCTTTTATGCTTAATAGTTTTATTTTTAAAGCATTTAAATCTATATATGCATTTTTTATATCGTTTTTTACCCTCTCTTTATAATCATTTAGCTCTATAGTTTTAGCTAAAGTTTTTATTTTTGCAGCCTCAAGTGTGTTTTTATCTGAAAATCCATTAAAAATATTATATTTTATAACTGCACCTATATAGCTTTTATCTGCATTTGTATATCCATCCCCATTCAATCTTAAACTATCACCTTGTTTTTTAAATGAGAGAGTTAAAGCTATTTGTGGATAAAATTTGCTTTTTATTATTTTCTCATCCATTTTATCCATTAAAAGAGCCTTTTTTATAGATAAAATATCTTCTCTTTGATTTAAAGCAGTATCTATAAGTTTTTCTCTATTTGGTATTTTGATATCAATTAAATTTTCAATATCTTTTATTTTCGAATTTAACAGATATGAAAGAGTATTTAAAAGTTTTTTAATCTCGCTTTTTGTTTTTATGATTTGAGCATCAATATCATACTTTTTAGCTTCAATATTATAAACTTCAGAGGGAGCTATAAGGCCTTTTTCATAAAAAGCTTCTGCTTTTTTTAAGGCTAAATTTATAGCCTCTTTTGCTTTTTTTTGAGCTTTTAGAGCCTCTTTTAAAGAAAATATAGCACTATAAAGTTTTGTTGTTTGTAGATATAGATTTCTTTTTATATCCATTTTTTGAAGTTTTGCCCTTTCATAATTTAATCTCTCTTTATCTATCAAAGAAGTTATAGCAAAACCGCTAAATAGTGGATAAGTTAAACTAATTTCTCCTTGAAAATTATCTTTTTTTCCAACCTGCAAAGCTGATGTCGGAGTTAATGGCATATGCATATACATAGTAGGTGTCTCTTTAAGCCTAACTGCCTGCAAAGATGCATCAATACTAAAAAGATTTTTCCCCTCTTTTGCTTTAAGCATTTTTTTAGCCGATTTTACAAGATAGTTAGCTCTTTTTATAGTTAAAGAGTTATCTACTTTTTTTATAATTTCAAAATAGTCTTCACCAAAAAGAGTAGCACTGAAAAATAAAAATAAAATTATGCTATATCTCATTTTCTATCCTTTCTTTTATATTCTTAAATCTTACAAACAAAAGCATTACAAAAATTGTTCCAAAAATCCCCCAATATCCTGCATGCATAAATGTATTGTAAAAACCATAATTAAAACTCATAAACTCTTCATAATTTCCAAAAACAATTCTAATTTGCTCCCAGCCAATTCCTGCTAAATTTTGCATTTTATGAAGAAAATTATCAACATATTCATAATTTTGAATCTCATTCATCCTTAAAAAGTGCATATTTTTAAAATATTCCATATTGTTTGTAGCAAGTGCCGTTCCAAAACTTCCACCAACAAATCTAAAATAATCCATCAAAACAATTGCAAGCTCTCCTTTTTCTTTTGGAGCATTTTGAAGCACCATTACAGTTACAGGAGCAAAAAATAGCCCCATACCTATTCCAAATGGGATTGTTAAAAGCATAGCTTGATGAATAGGTGTATAATAATTAAGCTGAGGCAATAAAATTATAGATGTGCTTACATAAAAAAAAGCTGCAATAGCTACCGTTTTTTTAGCTCCTATTTTATCAGCAAGCATTCCAGCAAGGGGAGAAAAGATTCCAATAAATACAGCAAATGCAAAAACAGCAATTCCGGCATCTAAAGTTGGTAGCATCTTAATTTTCTCATAATATATTGGTAGAAGATAGAAATATTGATACATAGAAAAGCCAAGAATAAAAAAATAGATCATCATTCCATTGCTAAAAACAGGATTTTTAAATAGAGAAAAGTCTATCAGTTTATATTTAGAATGAATTTCGCTTAAAGCATATAATAAAAAGCCAATAATTGAACAAAATAGTAAAATCCCTATAAAAGAGCTGCTAAACCAGCCAAACTGTTGCCCTTTAGATAGCATTATCAAAAGCGAAACGGTAGCAAAACTAAGAAACAAAAAACTAATAAAGTTAAATTTTAACTTTTCAAAAAGAGTCTCTTTTGGCAAAAAAATGATTCCTGAAATTAATAGCAATATTCCAACCGGAACATTGATAAAAAAGACCATTCTCCAGTTATAAAATTCAGTCAAATATCCACCTATTGTTGGACCAAGAGCAGGAGCAAAACTAACTCCAAGTCCAAATATTCCCATTGCAAGCCCTTGCTGATGTGGCGGAAAATAGCTAAATATCATAATATGGCTTGTCACCATAATAAAAGCTTCCCCAACACCTTGAATAACCCTAAAAATTATCATCTCTTCAAGAGTGTTTGCTATACCACAAGCAAAAGAAGCGGCCCCAAATAGAGCAACACCAGCTAAAAATATCTGTTTTGCTCCATAATTTTTTATAAGCCACTCAGTTATCAAAAGCCCAATAGCAGCAGCTATCATATAGCTTGTTATAATCCATTGCACCCCATACATATCAGTAGCTAAAGGGCCTGTTAGCTTTGGAACAATCACATCTACAACAGTAGTATCCAAAATAGCCATAAAAGCACCAGTCATTACAATGATGGAAAATATAGCTCTTTGAGCTGGTGTGATGTCCCAAGGGTTTTTATTATTGGACATTAAGTCATTAGTCATTGAGTCATTAGTCATTAGTACTACTTTTTTTACCTGTTGTTTTTATAAAATTATTTATCTGTTTTCCTAAATCATTTAATATATTTAAAATTTCTTCGAATTCAACTTTTTTTATAAAATTTCTTTTATAAAGCAATAAAAGCCAATGTTTAGCTTCCCATAAACTACCTCTTGCATTATAATAAAACTTAATTTTATCTTTATAATGGTATCTCCCATACCCTTCTGCTATATTTGCTCCAATAGAATCACAAGAGTTTAAAAATTGGCTTCCTATATCAAATTGATACTGCCTTGGCAATATTTTAAAAATCTCCCATCCCATTTCACTTAGTTTCAATGATTTTTGATAAATTTCCAATTTACCCAATTTATTATTCATTTCTTCTCCTAATGACTAATGACTAACGACTATTCTCTTTTTATCGCCACACTTGCCCCCATTCCAGCTCTAAGTCCTTGGATATTGTCAAGCTTTATCCTAACTTTAAATCTTTGATCAAGCTTTGTAAACTCCCCACTTGCTATATCTCTTGGAACTAAGCTAAAAGTAGATGCAGATGTAGGAGCGATTGATTCAACAACTCCGGTGTATGTTTTATTAGGTATTGCATCAACTTCAATTTTTACACTATTTCCAGGCTTTACTCCTTTTAATTTCTTCTCAGATAGCAGTACTTCACAATATAATGATTTTGGGTCAGTTAGTGCATAAATTGGCTCTCCTTTTTTTACAACTTTTGGAGCATCAAAAAATTTTTTAGCTATAACTGCATCAAATGGAGCATAAAGTTTTGTATAAGATAGCTTTAAACCAATCTCTTCTATCGATTTTTTTAAAGCATTTAATTTCTCTTTTAAAGATTTTATATTTTTTTCTAACTCTAATACTACTTTTTGCTCGTTTTTATTTAATTCAAAATTTTTCTTTGCCTCTTTTTGCTTTTCTATAAGAGCAAAAACTCCAAGTTTTTTAGCTTTTATCTCTTTTTGCAAAGCTAACTTTTGAGTATGAATTTTTTCATATCTATCTTGTGAAATCAATTTTTTTTGAAAAAGTTCAAAAAAACGTTTTTCATCTTTTTTTAATTTTTCAAATCTATCAAGATTTGCTTCTATTTGAAATTTTTTAGCTTTTATCTCTTTGTTAAGTGCTTCAATATCTTTTTTTGCTATCTGAGTTTTTAATTTTAGAGTTTTTTTGAGTCTTTTCTTTTTTAACTCCATCGATTCAATCTGCTTTTTTAAAGCTTTTTTTTGGAAAATAAGTTTCTCTTTTATATTTATAAAATCAGTTGGATCAATTTTTGCTAAAAGTTCTCCTTTTTTAACACTGTCATTTTCTTTCTTATTCATCTTAATAACTTTTCCGCCAACTTTAAAATTAAGAGTAACAAGCTTATCACTTTTGATAAAAGCAGCATCACTTACAGCATTTATTTTTCTGTAATGAAGATAATCAAAACCAATATAACCAAAAGTAAAGATTAAAAATAAAATAGTTGCTGTTCCTATCTTTTTTGCCATAATCTCTCCAGTGAATTAGATTCACAAAAATGATATATAATTTTTTATTAAGATTGGCTGAGTTATAATGTTTCAAAACAATACTAGTAGGATAAGTATGAAAGAGATATTAAAACAAAAAATTGAAGAGACAAAAAAAGAGCTCATTTTACAAAAGGTTTCTGATATTTTTGAAAAAGAGGGTTTTTCTCATCTTAAAATGCAAGATATAGCTAAAAAACTTGGTATCTCAATAGGTGCACTTTATAAACTATTTTCTTCAAAAGAGGAGCTTTTTTTAGCTTATGTTGGCTACCAAATAGAAATGTTTTATAAAAAAATTTTAAAAATTTGTGAAAATAGTGAAAATAAAAAAGATTGTCTTTTAAAATATATTCAACTTAAATTTGAGATTTTTAGTGAAAAAAGAAAAGCTCTTGAAGATCCTTTAATGGGAGATCCCCTATTTTTTTTAAAAATGGGAAAATCTCAATATAAACTGTTAGAGCCATTACATCTACTTTTAGCTAAATGGTTTGAAGAATTAGATAAAATAAAACCATTGAAAGAGAAAAATTTTTTGAAACTTTCTTACCTTTTTCACTCTTTTACAAATGGGTATGTGGAATATTGGATAATGCATGGAGGAGATTTAGAAGAAGATGTAAATAGAGCAGTTGATATTTTTTTAAAAGGAGTTGAAAAGTAGAAGTTAGCCTAATCTATATCTTATATTATAGATTATGGTGACTTTTACCAAAAATTAATAAAAAGGACAGAATATGGATATTAACAAAATAAAAGAGGATATCATTAAAGATATCGAAGTACTTAAAGAAAAAGAGGAAGTCACAGCACAAAAGATTCGCCAAACAGTTGAAAACACAATAAAAGAAGCTTTAGAAAAATCAAAAGCTACTAGTGAAGATATCAAAAAAATGGCTCATGACATATTATTGGAATTGGAAGTTAAAGGATATGTTAAAAAAATAGAAATTGAAGAGACACTAAATGGAATCATTGGTGCTATTGAAAAAGAGGCGCAAGATAGGCTCAGTGCAATTGATTATGAAATGTTAAAACTCAAACTAAAGGCTGAAGAAGAGAGAATGCTATTAGCCCAGCAGCTCCAAAAAGCAGCAGAAGGTTTCAAAGAAGCTGCAAAAAATATGGAAGAAGAAACTAAAAATACGATTAAGCAAAAAGCACTTGAATTAGAACAAAAAGCTTTAGAATTAAATAAAAAAGCTAAAGAAGAAGCTGACTCTTTAAGCAAAAAAGCATCAGAATTTGCAGAAAAGATTATAAGAATTGCCAAAGGTGCATATGAAGGGGCAATACAGGGAGCAAAAAAAGCGCTTGAAGAAAATAAATAGCATTAAAAGGAGTAAAAATGGAAAAAATGGGACCAGTGGATTTTATTAAATTTGGAATAGGAAGCATGCTTCTTGCAAAGGAGCAGGCTGAAAAATTTATAGATGAGGCTGTCAAAAAAGGCGAAATGAGTAAAGAGGAAGCAAGAAAGCAGTTAGAAGAGTGGAAAAAAGAGGCACAAAAAAGCCAAAAAGAGTTTGAAAAAACAATACAAAAAGAGGTGCAAAAAGCCTTAAAAGAGCTTGGAATAGCAACAAAAGATGATATTAATGCTTTAAAAAAAGAGATAAAAGAGTTAAAAGAGCTAATTGAGAAAAAATAATGTTTAATACTATAAAAGAGCTTAAAAGACTAAAAGATATAGCTCTTATTTTGGCAAAAAATGGTTTTTATGATTTAGTTGCACAAATGGGATTAGAAAAATATATAAAAATTTCTATTCCCAAAAAATATGAATATAAAAAGCTAAGTCGAAATGAAAGAATAAGAAAAACTATAGAGGAGCTTGGGCCAACATTTATAAAAATGGCTCAAATCCTCTCTACAAGGCCGGATTTAATTCCTTTAGACCTTGCAAATGAGTTTTCTAAACTTCAAGATAGAGTCAAACCTCTTCCTTTTGAAAAGATTCGCCCTGTTTTTATAGAAGAGTTTGGGAAAAGTGTTGAAGATATTTTTGCAGGAAATCTTGAACTTCTTGCTTCAGCTTCGCTTGGGCAAGTATATAAAGGTATTTTAAAAAGCGGTGAAGTTGTTGCTATAAAAGTTTTAAAACCAGACATTGAAGAGACTATTTTTTCCGATATTGCTATTATGAAAAAGATTGCTCTATTACTAGAAGATAAACTTTATAAATACGGCATTGATTCTCCTATTGCAATAATTGAAGAGTTTGAAAAAACTATTAAAAAAGAGCTTGATTTCAAAAAAGAGGCTTTAAATCTTAAAAGATTTTCTAAAAATTTTGAAAATGAAGAGAAAATTTTTGTTCCAAAACTTTATGAAGAGTTCTCTTCAAAAAAAATATTAACTATGGATTTTATTGATGGAATTAAAGTATCAAATATAAAAGATTTGATGGATATGGGCATAGATCCAAAAACAATTGCAAAAAATGGATTTGATCTTCTTTGTAAACAGATTTTTGAATATAGATTTTTTCATGCGGATCCCCATCCTGGAAATATCTTTGTTTTAAAGAATGAAAAAATTGCATTTATCGATTTTGGAATGATGGGAAGTATTGGAGAAAAAGATAGACGCCATTTTGTTGATATGATCTATTATGTTGTAAAAGAGGAAGAGGAAAAGGCAGCACTCTCTATACTTAAACTTTCTAAAATAAAAAATGAAAATCTTGATATTGATGCCTTTAGCAAAGATATGGGTGATGTTATTAGAACATATTTTTATGGCTCTTTAAAAGAGATTAATTTAAAAGCTCTTTTAAATGATGTTATCTCTTTGATGAGTCGATACAGAGTCTATTTTAGAGAAAATAATTACCTTCTTGTAAAAGCTCTTATTACCATTGAAGGAGTTGGAAAAGCACTGGATCCAGAATTTAATGCTGCACAAGAGATAAAACCTTTTATTATGAATTTTTATAAAGAGTATTTTTCTATAAATGCCTTTTTATCAAAAGCTTCTGAAATGCCAAAAGAGTTTGGAGACTTTTTAAGAGAATTTCCAGCTGATATAAAAGCAATTGTAGATAAAATGAAAAGCGGGCATTTAAAAATAGAATTTGAACATGTTGGACTTGAAAAGATGGAAGAGACTATCGAGAAATCATCAAATCGCCTCTCTTTAGCAATTGTTGTGTCTTCCATTTTGATTGGCTCAGCACTTTTGCTTTTATCAAATACCCCACCTTTAATCTATGATATTCCAATATTTGGCCTTGCAGGCTTTATAACTGCAATAATCATGGGAGGAGTTTTAATATATTCAATTTATAAAAGAGGTAGATTATGAAAATTTTACAAAAATATTGGGTGGGTTTTTTTGCACTTGCTCTATTTATTTTGGCAGCATCTCTTATTTATATAAAACTTCATCCAAAAAAATTACCACCAAATTTAATAGAAGGAGTAGGAAGATTTGATGGAGATTTGGTAAATCTTAATACAAAATATCCAGGAAGAGTACAAAAAATCTTTTTTAATGATGGAAATAAGATAAAAAAAGGTGATATTGTCGCTATTTTGGAAAGCAAGGAGTATGAAAAGCAAAAAGAGGCTATTCAAAAGCAGATAGAAGCAAAAGATAAAGAGCTTAAAGCAAAAGAGATTGAATTAAATATAAATAAGACAAAAATTCCACAAATTTTAAAAAAAGCAAAATCTGCTTTAAATGCTAAACAAAAACAGCTTCAAGAGCTTTTAAGCGCAATAGCATCACAAAAAGAGGTTATTAATCAAGATAAAAAAGATTATCAACGCCTAAAAGATTTATACAAAAAAAAGCTTATTCAAAAACATAAATTTGAAGAGATTGCACTAAAATATAAAACAGACAAAAACAGCCTTAAAGCGCTTGAAGCAAAAAAAGCCCAGCTTCTGCAAGCTATTGCTATTGCAAAAAGTAATGTTTTAGATGCTAAAGCTGCACAAAAAAGTCTTGATGCTTTGAAAGAAAGTCTTGATGCTCTCAAAAAAGCGATTGCATCTTTGAAAGCTCAAAAAGAACAAATTGAAGCTATTATCTCAGAGCTAACAATAAAAAGCCCGTTAAATGGATATGTTGTTGAAAAAATAGCAAATGCTGGTGAGGTATTGGGATCTGGTATGGTGGTAGCTACACTAATTGATCCAAAAACTTTATATCTTAAAATCTTTGTAGATACCATAAATAATGGTAAAATTAAACTTCATAATAAAGCTGTTATTTTTCTTGATGCCTATCCAAATAAACCAATACAAGCTGAAGTAGTACGCATTGCACAAAAAGCTGAATTTACTCCAAAAGAGGTAGCTGTTAGAAGCGATAGAATCCAAAGAGTCTATGAAGTGCATCTAAAACCCTTAAATCCAAATCCTTTACTAAAACTTGGACTTCCTGCTATTGGTGTTATCTCTATTGATGGAAAAAATTTGCCAAAATCTTTAAATGAGATACCAAAAATTTAGACATTGGACATTAGACATTAGACATTGGAGGAGAAAATTGTGAAAAATAAATTTGATGATTTAGAAGAATCAAAAAATTTAAATGTCCAATGTCAAATGTCCAATGTCCAAAAAATTGACCCAAATGTTATAGTCCTTGGTTGGGTAAGTTTTTTTACCGATATGGCTTCGGCTATGATAAATCCAATACTTCCTATTTTTGTAGTAGTGACTCTTCATGAAGGGGTTGATAAGCTTGGAATTATTGTAGCAATTGCAACTTTTATCTCTTATGCCCTAAGACTTTTATCTGGATATATATCTGATAAATATGGAATTGTCAAACCATTGGTAGTAAGCGGTTATGCACTCTCAGCTTTAAGCAAACCTCTTATTGGCTTTAGCCACTCCTATAAAAGCGTTGCAGCCCTTAAAGGGCTAGAGAGGCTTGGAAAAGCACTAAGAAGTGCTCCAAAAGATCTAATGATTGCTTCATATAGTAAAAAAAAAGCTTCTGGAAAGACATTTGGTTTTCATAAAACACTTGATATTGCTGGAGAGATGAGCGGAACAATAATTGTATTTTTACTTTTATACTATTTTGGTGAAGAGGAAAAAATACTTCGCTCAATATTTTTAGCTACTATTATTCCAGGCCTTATTGGACTCTTTTTAGTTATATTTTTTGTTAAAGATATTAAAAAAGAGCCTAAACAAACCAAATTTAAACTAACACAAAAAGATAAAAAAGCTATAAAGAGACTGTTTTTTTATTTTGGTTTTATATTTTTTATGTTTAATGAGGCTTTTTTTACAATGCAGGCAAAAAGTGTTGGAATTGCAGTTATGCTAATACCTGTTTTATTTATGGTTTCTACAGGAACACAAACAGTTACAAGCTATATTTTTGGCATCTGGATAGATAGATTTGGTGTTAATAAAGTTATGGCATTAGGGTATATAAGTGCAATTTTAGCTCTTTTACTATTATGGCTTCAAAAGCCAATCTTTACCTGGATATCTTATGCTTTTTTGGGACTTTTTACAGTCTCTACTCTTAATGCAAATAGAGCTTTTATAGCTTCTTTTTGCGACAATAAAGGCTCTGTGTATGGAGTATTTTATGCGGGAGTTGCACTTTTTGGAGCACTTGGAGCTTACATTTGTGGCCTAATTTGGGAACATTTTGGTATGAATAATGCAATAATATTTTCTCTTTGTGGAGCGCTTTTTTTATTAATTCTTTTTTTGGGTAAAAATTATGGCTCTTTTAGAAGTTAAAGATGTTACCGTTAAATATAAAAAACATATTGGTATTCAAAAAGCCTCTTTAAAAGCAGATAGTGAAGAGATAATAGGTTTTATTGGAGCTGATGGTTCAGGAAAAAGCTCTTTAATGCATGCAATTGCTGGAGTGATAAATTTTGAAGGAGAGATAATATTTAATAATTTTTCATATCACTCCCCAAAAGAAGCAGAAGTTTTAAAAAAAGATATCGGCCTTATGCCTCAAGGTATAGGCCTTGTCCTTTATGATACATTAACAGTTAAAGAGCATCTTGACTTTTTTGCAGATATAAGATCTATAAAAAAAGATAACAGTTTTTTTTCTTATCGCCAAAGACTTCTTGAAATGGCAGGCCTTGCAGAATTTACAAATAGAGTTGCAAGAAACTTAAGTGGCGGTATGCGCCAAAAACTATCTCTAATTTGTACTCTTTTACACCGCCCAAAACTCTTGATTTTAGATGAACCAACAACAGGAGTTGATCCTCTAAGCAGATTAGAACTTTGGAAAATTTTAGATGATATTAGAAAAGAAGAAGGTACAGTCATTCTTGTAAGTACTGCTTATATGCAAGAGGCACAAAAAATGGATAAAGTTCTTCTTTTTGATGATTCACAAATAATTGCAAGAGGAAAACCTCAAAATTTGGTTGATTCAATTGCCCCTTTTGTATATGATAAATTTGATTGTAAAGATTGTTTAAATATTCATAAAAAAAGTTACTCTCTAACTCCCCTTGAAATGCCTCACGCCAAAGCTTCGCTTGAAGATATATTTTTTGTTAATGCACTTAAAAAAAACAAAACTATTCCAAAAATTGAAATTGAAGATAGAAAAAGAAAAATAGATATCCCTCCTATAGTTATGGAAGCAAAATCTCTTACAAAAAAATTTGGAGAATTTATAGCAAATGACCATATCGATTTAAAATTAAAAAGAGGTGAAATTCTTGGCCTTCTTGGAGCAAATGGAGCAGGAAAAACAACTTTTATCAAAATGCTTTTGGGTCTTTATAAAATAGATGAAGGAGAGTTAAAACTTCTTGGAAAGAGTATAAAAAGCGGTAAAGATCGTCAAGAGTTAAAAGCAAAAATCGGTTATGTTTCACAACGTTTTGCTCTTTATAATGATATGACTGTAAGAGAAAACCTTATATATTTTGCAAATATGCATAAAATAGATGCATTGAAAGCTATGAAAAAAATTAATCGATATGCAAAAGAGCTTGGATTTGAAGAGTATTTGGATGATTTTCCATCAATATTGCCATTAGGAGTAAATCAGCGTTTCTCGGTAGCTGCCGCACTTTTACATGAGCCTGTTGTTCTTTTTTTAGATGAACCGACAAGTGGAGTTGACGCAATTGCAAGAGCGCAGTTTTGGGAGATTTTAAGAGAACTAAAAAATAGATGGAATATTTCAATTCTTATAACAACACACTATATGAGCGAAGCTGAATTTTGCGATAGGGTTGCAGTACTTAAAAGAGGCAAAAAAATTGTTGATGACACTGTAGATAACCTTTATAAAAAGCATCCAAAT
Source organism: Nitrosophilus kaiyonis (assembly GCF_027943725.1). Lineage (NCBI taxonomy): Bacteria > Pseudomonadati > Campylobacterota > Epsilonproteobacteria > Nautiliales > Nitratiruptoraceae > Nitrosophilus > Nitrosophilus kaiyonis. The sequence goes on from NZ_AP025696.1 coordinate 536,633, forward strand.
GCTAAAAGTTTTGAAGATATATTTCTCTACTACTATAGGACAAAATAATGAAAATAAGAACAATAAAAGCCTATATAAAAAAAGAGTTTACTGAGCTATTTAGAACTAAACTTATCATAATGGTCTATCTAATGCCTGCAATGGTCCTTTTTCTTTTTGGATATGGAATAAGAATGGAAGTAACTGGCGCGAGATTATTAATTTTAGATAATGATAATAGTAAATATTCAAAAGAACTAATTAGCAAATTTGAACACTCAAAATATTTTAATCCGAAAATCTCTTATTTAAGTGAACAAAAAGCGCTAAAATTAATAAAAAAGGCAAAAATCGATGCTTTGCTTATAATTCCAAGCTCTTTTGAAAGAAGGCTCTTGCATAATCAAAAAAGTGAGCTAGGAATTTTTGTAGATGGATCTTTTCCTATGCGAGCAATGACAATTGAGGGATATATTGAAGGAGTTATATTAAATGCCGCAAGGGATATTGCATCAAAGATAGGACAAAAACCTCAAATCTTAATCAATCAAAGAAATCTTTTTAATCAAGCCATGCGTGATGAAGATGCTATAGTTCCTGGACTTATTGGTCTTGTTTTATTGATTGCTCCAGCAATTTTATCTGCTCTTTTGATTGTTAAAGAGAAAGAAAAGGGTACAATTTTTAACTTTTATGCATCTCCATTGAAAAAGAGCGAATTTTTAGCAGCAAAACTAATTCCAGTATTTTTACTCCACTCTATAAATATATTCACTCTTTTTTTAATAGCTATTTATATTTTTAATCTTCCTTTTCGTGGAAATTTTTTCCTATATTGGTTTGTAAGTGAAATATATATTTTAATAAGCTTATCCATTGGTCTTTTAATATCTGTAATAACAAAAAGACAAATTGTAGCAGTTGTATTGACAGTAATTGTCACAATTATTCCTGGATTTTTATATTCCGGAATTATAATGCCAATCTCCTCAATGAAGGGAGAATCCTATATTGAGGCCCATCTTTTTCCAGTTATGTATTATAATCATATAATTTATGATACCTTTTTAATTGGACAAGGATTAGACTCCTTAAAAATAGTTTTTTACCTTTTTATATTGATTCTGTTTTTTCTTTTCTATTTTTTAACAGGTGTTTTTCTTCTTAAAAAGGAGATGCGTTGAAAGCCTTTTTATTTACTTTTAGTAAAGAAATTCTAACTTTTTTACGCTCAACAATGCTTGTTTTAGTAGTGCTTTACTCTTTTACTCTGGATGTTTATATTGCCGGGGCTGGAATTGAGGTAAAACCAAGAAATGTAGCAATTGGTTATGTTGATGAGACAGGTGGAGGAATAAGCCAAAAGATACTCTCAAAACTTCATACTCCAGAATTTAAAATACCAAAACGTTTTTTATCCCAAAAAGAGTTAAGCAAAGCAATTTTTAACAAAGAGATAACTGTTGGTATTATTTTTGATAGAGAATTTGCAATAAATTATGCTCAAAAAAAACCTGCAACAATTAATCTTTTACTTGATGCCACAGCTGCAGCGCAAAGTTTTATAACCCTTACATACTTGCAAAATATTGTTCTTGATTTTCAAAACATTAACCTTCCACTAATATTAAAAACTCATAAACTTTTTAATCAAAATGCAAATACTCATATGTTCATCTCTTTGACTGAGCTTTTGTCTGTTATTACTCTTTTAATTGTTATTTTAACTGCGGTTGTTTTTGTAAAAGAGAAAGAGGATGGCACTTGGGATATTATGCTTTTAATGCCAGTAGATGCTAAAATAACAATATTGGCAAAAACTATCTCTCAAGTTGTAATTGTATTGGCTGGCAGTGTAATATCTGTTGGACTTGTGGTTATTTCAGCCTTTGATACTCCGCTCAATGGCTCATTTTGGGCATTTATACTTCTTACATTTCTTTATGCTTTTAGCAGTGCAGGAATTGGGCTTTTTGTTGCAGCAGTCTCTAAAACAGTTATGCAAGTAGCACAACTTTCAATTATCATCATGATGCCGCTTATCTTTCTAAGCGGGGCTTGGACTCCAATATATGCAATGCACCCTATTTTGCAAAAATTATCACTTCTTTCTCCTCTTAGATATTATATAGAAGGAAGTGAAAGCATCTTTTTTAGAGGTACATCTTTTATTGATTTATGGCCATATTTTACTGGAGTTACAATATTGGGACTTATATTATATATTTATGGATTTAGAAAAATTGGTAAACTATTTTAATTTTTCAGATAATTAAAGGAATAATATGACTGATACATATTTTTATACATTTTTACATGATATTATCGCACTTATAACTATCATTAATCCAATAGCTGCGGCAAGTATTATGATATCAATGATTACTCCTCCAACTTCAACAAATATAATCCCTGTTGCAAAAAAAGCAACTGCAGTTGTATTTATCGCATCTTTATTAACACTTTTTTTGGGAGAATATCTGTTTAAATTTTTTGGAATAAATCTGCTTTCAATAAAAGTAATTGGAGGTACAATTTTAATGCTCATTGCAATCAATATGGCATACGGTCATCCAACTAAAGCAAGACATACACCAGAAGAGAATGAAGAAGCTCAAGAAAAAGATGACATATCAATCATTCCTTTAGGTATTCCTATACTGTTTGGACCAGGTTTAATTGCCACAATAATTGTATTAAATCATAATAACACTACTCAATTTAACTCAATTATCTCTTATTTAATATTATCATTAGCTATTTTTATCTCATCATTAATCACATATTTAATTCTTAAATATGCAGGATTTATAAATAAAGCATTAGGCATTACAGGAATTAAAATATTAACTAGAATTATGGGATTAATTGTAGGTGCAATTGCTTCTCAATTTCTTATAAGTGGTATTAAAGGATTATGGATGAGTAGTTAAACAATTTTATATTTTTTTTAAAATGATTTGATATCATAATCAAAAAAAGAGAAAAAGAGAATGAATATAATCATAGCTGGTGCAGGACAAGTTGGCTTTAGACTTGCAAAAAATTTATCTATTAAGCACAATATACATATTATAGATAAAAATAAAGATGCATTAAGTAGGCTTTCTGAATCTTTAGATGTTATGCCAATTTTTGGTAATATAGAAGACCCCGATACTTTCAAATCTCTCATTGATAGTAAGTTTGATATATTTATAGCAGTAACTGACAATGATGAAGCAAATATTTTATCAACTTTGATTGCTGATGATATTATAGATGTTGAAAAAAAGATCATAAGGCTTAGAAATCCATATTTTGCAAAAAGCTCAATTTCTAAAAAATTAAATATTAATGAGGCAGTTTTCCCTTTTGTTTTAGCCGCAAAATCTATAAAATCTCTAATTGATTTTCCAAAAGCAAATAATATAAAAGATTTCATTTTTTCTCCATATAAATTAGTATCCCTCCAGATAACAGAACCTCAAATTACAGAAATTTCAAAAATTATTTCACAAAAAATTGTAGTTGTTGGTATAGAAAGAGAGAAAAGATTTTTTATTCCAAATGAAAATGAAAAACTGCAAGAAAACGATCTTGTTTATATTTTTGGAGATGAAAAAGAAATAAAAAATATCTGTCAAATTTTAAACAAAAAAGCCCCTAAAGAGATTAAAAAAATAGCAATTTTTGGAGCCAACCTTTTAGGAATAGAGATAGCAAAAGTTTTTTTAGAAAAAAAAGTTGATATTAAGATTATAGAAAAAGATGAAAATCTTTGCAAAAAAGCCTCAGAAGCTCTACAAGATAAAGCAATGATAATAAATAGCAAATATATTGAACATACAATATATGAAGAGGAAAATATTAAAAACGCAGATATGGTCATTTCAACAAGCAATGATGATGAAGACAATATCATTAGATGTTTAGAGGCTAAAGAGTATAATGTTAAAAAAACTGTTGCTATAAATAATAATATAGAGTTTTATAATCTAATGCATAAACTAGGAATCATAGCAGTTAGAGGACCAAAAACAAGTGCATATTATTCTATTTTGGAAAAGATAGGCTCAAGTAATATTATTACCGAAAAACATTTTTGTGGTGGAAGAGGAACAATATTTATGAGAAAAATTTTTCCAAATTCACCATTGATTGGCAAAACAATTAAGCCTTTAAAAATGGAAGATTCTCTTCTGTTTTTTATAAGAGATGGAATAATAAAAAAATTTGACCATAAAATAGAATTAAAAGAGGCTGATATTATAGTTGTATTTTTAAAATCATATCTTGAAGGAAAAATAAACAGGTGGATATCCAATCTATAAAAAATATTCTAAAATTCATCTCAGCAATAGGAATTGGCGTATCAATTTTTTTTATAATTCCTTTATTAACCGGTTTAGTTTATAATGAACCTATAAAAAAATATATTATTTTTAATCTTATTTTTTTAGGAATAAATTTTTTAATTTTCTCTTTTTTATCAAAACACCATTTTAAAATGAATATAAAAGAGAGTATTTTTGCTGTTAATCTTGTATGGATACTTTTAGGAATCGGCGGCGGTATAGCCTTACACATAACTTCTAATATCTCTTTTGCTGATAGTTTTTTTGAAGCAATTAGTGGATTTACAACTACCGGAGCAACAATATACAGTGATATAGAGAGTTTAAGTAAAACTACTTTAATGCTAAGAAGCCTATTTCACTGGCTTGGAGGAATGGGAATAATAGTTCTTGGTGTTGGACTATTAACTCTTATAAATCCAACAGGCTCTTTAACTCTTTTTAAAGCTGAGGCAACTGGAATAAATGTCGAAAAATTAACTCCAAAAATAAAAGATACTGCAATAAGATTATGGGGAATATATCTTCTTTTAACTATATGTGATATTTTTTTATTGTATATAGGGGGAATGAGCCTTTTTGATGCTATAAATCACGCTTTTTCAACAATATCAACTGGTGGTTTTTCTACTATGAATGATAGTTTAGGCCATTGGAGAAATAACTATTTTATATTATGGGTAACCACAATTTTTATGTTTTTAAGTGGAATAAACTTTTTAGCACATTTGAGAATTTTTCATAAAGATTTTAGTGGATATCTCAGTGAAGAGGTAAAATGGTATACAATAATTTTTTTAATACTTGCAATATCTTTAACAGCTGTTCACTTTTATATAGGAAAAGACACTATTTTTCATTCAGCAACACATGCTTTTTTTACAATATCTTCAATCCTTACAACAACAGGTTTTGCATCAACTGATTATTCAAAATGGTCTCAAATTGCAGTATCTCTTATTTTTTTAGCAATGTTTGTAGGAGGGAATGCCGGAAGTACTGCTGGAGGCGTTAAGGTAATAAGATATGTAGTCCTTTTTAAAAATCTTTTTGCACAAATTAAACAAAATCTTCACCCTAATGCTGTTATTGGAGTTTATATTGATAAAAATAGAATAACAAGTAAAATATTGAATAGCGTAAGTGGTTTTTTTCTGCTTTTTGTTATAATTAATATATTTTTGACACTTTTTTTATATGCAAAAGGATATGATTTTTTAACCTCATTTTCTGCATCAATTGCATGTATTGGAAATATTGGCCCTGGTTTTGGACATGTAGGACCTGCTGATAATTTCTCTTTTTTTAGTGATTTTGAAAAAGTAGTTTTATCTATTTTTATGATTATTGGAAGATTAGAATTTTATACATTTGTTATTCTTTTTTCAAAAGAGTTTTGGAAAAAATTTTAAAATAGTTTAAAAATTTATTATATTTTTTCTTCCAGGCTGTTCTATCTTTACATCTTTTTTCTTTATATAATAAAAATCTCCAGTTTTTAAAAACTCAATTTGAATAAATCCATCTTTCTCTTTTATATCTAATCTTGCTTTTACTTTTTCTTTTGGATAAAAAACTCTGCATCCCCTTTTTATAATTTCTAAATTTACATCTTCTCCTTTTTTTGCAAGAGAAGTTATAGCCTTTATATCTTTTAAATCAGGACACCCTACGCTTGTATTGATAATAGTATCAGCCAAAAGTATAAATGGCAATAAAATAAAAACAACCTTTTTCATCATAAATGCCTTTAAGTTAACTATATTATAATTAAATATAGCATATTTTTCTTAAAGGCAAGATATGAATAAAAAAGAGTATAAAAAAACACTGTACTATCTACAAGTTGAACTTGTAAAATTTCAAAGCCATGTTATAAAAGAAGATATTAAAGTTTGTACAATTTTTGAAGGACGCGATGCCGCGGGGAAAGATGGAACTATAAAAAGATTTACTGAACATTTAAGCCCAAGAGATACAAGAGTTGTTGCATTAAGTAAACCTACTGAACTTGATAAAAAATATTGGTACTTTCAAAGATATATCCACTATCTTCCTCGTGGGGGTGAGATGGTATTTTTCAATAGAAGCTGGTATAACAGGGCTGGAGTTGAAAAAGTTATGGGATTTTGCACACAAGAGCAGTATGAAAAATTTATGGAAGAGGTGCCAAATTTTGAACATTTAATAGTTCATGATGGAATGAAATTTACAAAATATTATCTTGATATTACAAAAGAAGAGCAAAAAAGAAGGCTTGATGAGAGAAAAAAAGATCCTTTAAAACAATGGAAGATAAGTCCTATAGATAAACTGGCTCAAAAACTTTGGAAAGAGTATTCATTAGCAAGAGATGAGATGTTTGCCCGCACACATTTTGCATTTGCTCCATGGTTTGTTATTAAAGCAGATGATAAGAAAGAAGCAAGAATTAATTGTATAAAACACTTTTTAAGCAGACAAGACTATCCAAAAAAAGATGAAAAACTACTTGTATATGATCCCAATATAGTATGTGAATTTGACAAAAGTTGCTATGAAAAAGGACTTATTGCCCCATAAAGGAGAAAATATGCACATTGAAAAATATATGTTTAAATATATTGATGCCATAAATGAAGAAAATTTTAAAGAGGCAGTTGAAATATTGCAAGATAGCCTTAATTTTTGCAATGATGAGAGCTCTTTTGTTATAAAAGGCTTCATAGATGCTGCCAAAACATTAGATGCTCTAAAATATGGAGATTTTGATATTGTTGAGGATTTATGGCTCTCTTATGAAAAGAGCAAAAGTAAAATCACACCCAAAAATAGATACTATTCTATTTTTTTAGAGATGAGTTTAATTGTAGAAGATATAAAAGAGTACTATGAAAGGATCATATAATGATTGTAGATTTTGAAAATATATCTTTTAGTGATAGATATAAAATAATGAGTCACTCTATTATTCCAAGGCCTATTGCATGGATTGTTACAGAAAATGAAACTTTAAATATTGCTCCATTTAGCTATTTTTCAGCTTTAAGTTCAAATCCTGCTACTTTAATCGTTTCTATTGGTCACAAAAAAGATGGCTCTTTAAAAGACACTTTAAAAAATATTCTTCAAACAAAAAAATGCACTATCTCTTTGGTCTCACCTGATCTTTTAGAAAAGATGCATCTATCATCAAAAGAGCTGCCTTATAATGTTAGTGAAGCTGATGTTTTTGATATAAAAACAGAAAAAATATTTAAAGAGTTTCCACCTATGATAAAAGATTCTCCAGCATCATTTTTTTGCAATTTTTATCAAAAAATTGATTTAGATGATAGTAAAACTATTCCTGTGATTTTAGAGATTAAAAAATATTTTGTTAATGATAAATTTGTAAGTGATCCTCAAAAATATTATATTGAACTTGAACTTATTGCAAGAGTTGGAAAAGAGTATGCTTTATGCAATAAAAAAATAGAACCTCCTAAAATAACTTAAATTTTTTTTATTATGGTATAATATATTATATATGAAAGCTTTACAAAAGGAGAAAAGATGGTAGCTGATGCATGGCTTAGCAAAGAGCTTAAAGATGGAAAAGTGGTATGTTTAGCATGTGCTCATGCATGTAAATTAGAGCCTGGCGAGTATGGAAAATGTGGAGTAAGAGTAAATCAAGATGGAAAACTAAAATCCACCGTATATGGCCTTGCTGCAGCTGCCCATATTGATCCAGTTGAGAAAAAGCCTCTATTTCATTTTTTACCAAATTCTAAAGTTTTTTCTATAGGTACGGTGGGCTGCAACTTTTGTTGTCAATTTTGCCAAAATTGGGAGATAAGTCAGCATCCTCAAACACACAATTTTGAAGTATTTGGTGAAGAACTTATGCCTGAAACCATTGTAAAGTTAGCTCTTGAGACTGGATGCAAATCTGTCGCATATACATATAATGAACCAATTGTATATTTTGAATATACATACGATACTGCAAAACTAGCGAAAGAAAAAGGTTTAAAAAATATATATGTAACAAGCGGATTTGAAACAAGAAAGGCTATTGATGAGCTTGCTCCTTATATAGATGCCATGAATATAGATATTAAATTTTTTAAGGATGAAAGCTATCAAAAAATAAGCTGTGCAAGATTAAAACCAGTACTCGAAGCAATAAAATACGCCCATAAAAAGGGTATTTGGATAGAAACAACAACGCTTATAATTCCAGGTATCAATGATAGTGATGAAGAGTTAAGAGATATTGCAAAATTTCAAGCAGATGTTGATCCAAATATGCCTTGGCACATATCAAGGTTCCATCCAGATTATAAAATGCTTGATAGGCCCCCTACTCCAATTGAAACTTTAAGAAGAGCTTATGAGATAGGTAAAGAAGAGGGATTAAAATATATATATGTAGGAAATTATCCAGATGAAGATAGAGAAAGTACCTATTGTCCAAAATGTGGCTTTAAAGTAATTGATAGATATGGCTATATTGGAGAGATTGTACATAACCATTTAACTGAAGATGGAAACTGTCCAAAATGTGGAACACATATTCCAGGAGTATGGAAATAAAATGAATCCTCATATGTTTGAAAAAGAAACACTAAAAAATATAAATCTTTATTCCAAAAAAGTTGGAATCTCTTTAGCCCTTTTGGGCTCACTTGCTATTTTAGCAAATGTCATATTTCCAAATATCAAAATAGATATATTTATAGGTCTATTTCTATTTTTTACTGGTATATTGATTGCTTTTATTTTATATAAAAACTATTATGAGAATAGATTATCTATTCTTCATCCATTGATACCTCTGATATCTGGATTAGTTTTTCTAACTCTTCCTCTTAAACATGATTTAGCTATTTTGATAACAATTGTTTTTTATCTTTTTCTCGATGGATTTATAAAATCAGCAATAGGTATATCCTATAAACCCTTAAAAAAATATAGATATATTATATATAGTGGAGCTTTTTCTATACTTCTTGCTATGTTTATAGTCTTTGGCTGGCCATTAACAAATTATTGGCTTTTAAAACTAATTGTTGGTGCAAATATCTTTTTTGATGGGATTATGTTTTTTAATTTTTCTTATGGAATTGAAGATGAGTTAAAACAACTTCAAACTTAAAGCACCTATAAAAAATAGATGCTATTAAATTTATCTAACCTCCATTTTTATATAACCTTTTCCATTACTTGCCCAGTTTTGAACCTTCTTTTTATCATCACTGCTTAGTTTAGCATCTGGATGAAGCCATAGATATTGAGGTAGAGGCATCGCAAGATTTATACTTCTAAATATTTTTTTCTTAAGCTCTTCTTTTTTTGCATTAGGATAACTATCCCAGATAGAAAAATTAAGTGCTTTTCTACCTTCAACAACATCTCTTCTAACAACCCATTTCATTGGAGCAACATCTGCATACCATGGCCAGTTTGTCTCAAAGGAGTGGCAATCATAGCAACTCTTTTTAAAAATTGATTTTAAATCTTTTGAAATTTTAATCTCTTTAGTTTTATCAAAAGTTGGATTTGCTTTTTCATAAGATGGAATAAATTGAAATATTACAAAAATCACAATCAATACCCCTATAAAATATAAAAAACTTTTCATTTATCCCCCTTTTAAGCTTAAATCTAAAATTTTTGCACTTTTATACAACTTTTCATATAAAAACGAGCTTATATTAAACCATTTTTTACAATCTTTAATTATTGCACTATCACAAGTTATTACAATATCTTTTTGGTTTTTTAAAAATCTATCAACTTTATCTATTGCAACAGCCTTTATATTTAAATTCTCTTTTTTTGCTAAATCTTGAATTTTATTTGAGAGTTTTATGCTATTGGATACTTTTTTATCAAAAACAAAAATAGCTTCTTCTGTTTCAAGAACTTTTAAAGCATTAAATAAAAACTTTATTGCTTCATCTGTTTCAAATACAAATCTATAATTTCCGTAAACAGAACTTAAATCTCTATAGCATCCATCATAACATTTTATTATTATAGATTTTGCAAGAGCAGTTTCGGCAGTTATCAATATATTAAATCCATCAATATAAACCTTTTTATTTTTGATAGACCTAACACCTCTTTTATATTTTATTGTAGCAGCTTTATAAAGAGCATCTCTTTGTATCGAGTATAATTGATAATGGTTAGAAACAAAATCTATAACACTATCTTTTTTATATCCTCTTTTTATTAAAAAAATTGCATCATATACACTTTTTTTTAAATTTTCTAAATTTTTAAACAGTTTTGAAGTGTCAAAAGCTCCCCTATGCCTCATTATGTGCCAACTATAAAATTGTTATCAATTTCATTTATCAAAGCAACAACACTTAAAGCCGCAAGATAGCTTGTTTTAGGATTTTTTTCGCTTGGGAGATTATCAATTTTAATACTGCATTTTCCAAATACACCCTCTAATTCTACTTCATGAATATTATGCTCAACTTCAGGGTCAGCCCATATTTCAACATCGGCATTATAGTTTGTAACTATAGAGATAGTAACAGTTACATTAGTCTGCTTTGGAAAACGTTTAATACATTCACTTGCCTTTCCTTTAAAGACAAGCTTTTTTTCATTTTTAAGTCCAAACTCTTTTGGATTTTTTACACTTTTTATAAAAACTTTTTTTGGATTTGTAAATGATAAAACTTTTGCATTATCTACTCCAAAAAGAGCTCCACTTGGAACTCTTATAAATAGATTTTTCTCTTTTGCTTTATCTATAAGGGAGTTTCTAAAATCATCTTCCATTAAAGCACCACTACTTAATATAATAAGATTTTTACCTTTTTCTAAAATTTTATTTGAAAGAGTCTTTACCGCTTCATATGAAGCTGTCTCTAAAACTGTATCAAAGTCTTGTTTTATAAAATCATCAAAGCTCTCATAAGCTTTTGCCCCAAAAGCTTTCTCAAGTTTTTTTGCTTTTTCTAAATGTCTATCATATAATGCAACAACTTCACAATTTAATTTAAAACCACTTATAATTGAGGCAATATTTCCACATCCAATTATTCCTAATTTCAAGATAGCCTCCAATATTACATATTTCTTATATCTATATACTCACCACTTGGATATTCCAATAATTTTTTAAAACTATCTATTAAAAGTTTTGCTGCATCTCTTGGATTTAGCCTTTTTGACTCTTTTAATCTTTTAATTGTTGGATATTTCTCATCATCACCATATTTTAATATATGCTCCATCATAGGTGTTTGAATAAGTCCAGGAGCCAAAGATATAAGATGTGTATTTGGCATCTCATTAGCATATAGCTTTATAAGCATATTTAAAGCGGCTTTGCTTAACGAATAAGCATTCCAGCCTCTTGCACCACTTATGCTTGCACCACTGCTTATTGCAACTATCTGATTAACTGCAACACCTTTTAGAAAATCAAGTATAACTTTGTTTGCATATACATTTAGCTTCATCACATCTTCAATCTCATGTAAACTTGTATCACTCATATCTTTTATCTCACCTAAAATTCCCGCATTTAAAATTGCGATATCAAGTTCACATTCACCTAAAAGATTATTAAGAGCATCTTTTATCTCTTCTGTCGCAAATAGATTTAGTTCATAAAAATATAAATTATCATACTTTTCAAACTCTTTTGGCATATATCTACTTAAAGCATAAACTTTCTCACCAGCTTCCAAGTACTCCTGTGCCAAAGCTTTGCCAAGACCGCTACCAATTCCGGTTATAAAAATTTTCATATTCTCTCCTATGCATCTATTTGAATATTTCTTCTATGATATCTTTGTACAATATCAGGGTCTGGATGGAGTGATACTTTTGCCTCCTCTTTACCCTTATATGGTATCTGATTTAATACATATCGAATCGATTCAAGTCTTGCTAATTTTTTATTATTTGAATTTACTATGATCCATGGGCTATATGAAGTATGAGTTCTTGAGAACATCTCCTCTTTATAGTATGTTATCTTATCCCATAACTCTTGTGCTTTCATATCTACTGGGCTTAATTTCCACTGTTTTAATGGATTTTTCATTCTCTCTTCAAATCTTTTCTTTTGTGTCTCTTTTGATATTGAAAACCAAAATTTAATAAGAATGATTCCATCATCAATTAAAGCATGTTCAATTTCTGGTACCTCTTTCATAAATTTTTCATATTGCTCTCTTGTACAAAATCCATAAACAGGCTCGACTATAGCTCTATTGTACCAGCTTCTATCAAAAAAGGCTATTTCTCCAGGATTTGGAAGATGTTGGAAATACCTTTGAAAATAGAACTGTCCTTTTTCAACTTCAGTAGGTGCTGGAAGTGCAACAACTCTGTATTTTCTTGGATTTAAATGCATTGTAAATCTTTTTATCGATCCACCTTTTCCTGCAGCATCACGCCCTTCAAAAATAATCATAACTCTTTTTTTATTTTCATATACCCAATTTTGAAGTTTTATAAGCTCTATTTGAAGCTTTATTAGTTCATTTTCATATTTTACATATTCAACTGCTTTTTTTAATTTTTTCTTTTTTACCAACTGTCTAAGACCAGTTTTTGTTCTAAGTAGATGAAGCTGCTGTTCAAGGTCTTCTAATTTTTTCTTTAATTCTGGTTCTTGAATTCTCTCTTTTAAAAAATAGAGATCTTCATATAAAGTAATCATTCCTCCCCTTTATTTGGATTATTAAATTTGCAGTATGGAGTCTCTTTAACAATAAAGAGAGTTAGCAAAATTAGAAGCTAACTTTAATATTTTCTTCTCCGCCCTAAATAAATTATATATCTTAAAAAATAAAATTTTGTTAAAAATTTATAGATTTTTTACCTTATCATATAGATTTTTTAAAATATTTTTATAATCTATTTTCCCTTTTTCCACTTCATCCATAATACTTTCTAACTCTTTTGTATAGTTTTCATTCACAAAATAGTAAAATTTTGGATGAGATTTAATCTCTTCATAAACCATTAAACCTTTTTTAGTGGCAAAGAGGGTTCCACCTTTTTGAAAAATATATCTTCTTTGCTGTAGCTTTTCTATTGTAATTGCATATGTTGAAGGTCTTCCAATTCCTTTTTCTTTCATCATTTTAATTATTTGCGCATAGCCGTATCTTGGAGTTTTTGAACGAGAAATAAAACTCTTTTGAACTTCATAAACTCCCTCATTTACATTATTTATTTCAATTGGCCAAATTAAATTTATTCCATCTTTGATAATCTCTTTATAAAAACTAATTTCGCTCTCTTTATTTAAAGCTAAAACTTTAGCATATATTTCTAACACTACTGCCTCTTTCATACAAGAAGCAATAAAATTTCTAAAAATAAGATCATATAGTTTTAAGTGAGCTTGCGAAGGGAATTGGTTTTGCAATCTCATAAACTCTTCAAGCTCCTCTTTATCCATAGCTCGTGTTGGCCTAATAGCTTCATGTGCACCCTCAAAAGACTTGTAACTTCTTGGTTTATAAAACTCTGCACCAAAATGCTCACTAATATACTCTTTTGCTATTGCAAGTCCAGCCGGGCTTACTCTTATTGAATCTGTTCTATGGTAAGTTATAAAACCTGCTTCAAATAGATCTTGAGCAAGTTGCATTGTAAATTGTGGAGAAAAATGAAGTCTTGAAGATGCTTCATATAACATAGCATCAGTAGAAAAAGGGACTCTAAAAAGCTCTTTTTTTTCCTCTTTTAAAAATTTAAGTTCAACTTTTTCCAAATAATTATAAAATTTTTTTGCATCATCTTTAATTTCGAAAATAAATTCTGCTTTCAATCTTTCAAATAGAGCTTCTACAACATATATTTTTTGTTTTACCTCTTTTTCTCTTAATACTATCCACTCAAGAACAGCACTTTGAACTCTTCCTGCACTCAAACTTTTTTGATTAAACTTTTTTTGCAGATACTCTGAAATTTCAAAACCTATCCATCTATCAGCAACACGTCTAACCAATTGTGCTTTTACTCTATTTTCATCTACCTCTCTTGCATTTTTTAAAGCATTATCAAAAGCCCATTTTGTTACTTCATGAAATTCAGTTCTTTTTATATTGAGATTAAATGGGCGGCTATTTAAAAAAAGATCATATGCAATTTTTTCTCCCTCTGTATCCGGATCTGTTGCTATAAAAACTTCACCTACTTCAATATCAAGCTCTCTAATAGCTTCCATAATTTTTAGCTTTGATTCATCTATTGGCTCAAAAACTTCAATAAAACCTGGCTTTGTCAATACACCATGAAATCCATCTTTCAATCCTAAATCAAAAACATGCCCTTTGGATGCTGTGATATTTAAAATTTTATCCTCTTTTGCTATCTCATAAACTTTTAACCCTTTTGCCTCTCTAACTAATGGTTTACCATAAAAGTTAGCAATAGTTTTTGCTTTATTTGGAGATTCAACAATCACAAGAGCTGTTTTAAAAAAATCTTTACTCTCTTTAAAACTCCCCTGCATAGCCTTTTTTATCTTTTGACGATCACTGTCAATATCTTTTAAAATCTTTTCTATATCAACCTCATCAACTTTTTTAAACTTAATATCTTCACTAAACCATTTAACTTTTTTTTGCAAACTTTTAAAAGCTTTTTTACTATCAACTAATAAAAAGCTAAGCCCTTTTGTAAGGCCACCAGCATAAAGCCTACTTGTTCGCCCACTTGCTTGAATATAACCTGTTACATCTGCTGTTATAACTTTAAAATTTTCATTTTTAACTAATGATACATCTGGATTAGCATTTATTTTTTGAATAAAATCTTCACTCAATTTATTATAGATCCAATTGTAAATATTCTCAATTTTTTCTTTTACATTTTGCGAAAGTTTTGAAACTGGAATAAAAGCTACTTTTTTTAAATAGTTTATATTTTCTAAAGCCTCTTCAAAAAATGGCTCACTTTTAAGTGCAGGAATTAGTGCTAATAGGAAAAAATATAAAGAGGTTGGTTTTTGCAAATCAAGGCTAAATTCCAATTTTGGAACTCCAACAAAAATAGCATATCTTACAACATCTGGAAGATCTAAACCTCTTGCCAATGGATTGCGATAACTCGCAAATCCTACTACAACATCTACTTTTTTTTCCCTAAAATCTTCCTCTTTAAACTCTTCATAACTAACAGCTTTTATACCTTTTTGATTGATAAAATTTAAATATCTATTAAGTTCATCTTTTGTTGCATTCGAAGGAAGAAATATAAGACCACCTTTTCCAAAAGCTTTTATTTTATTTATACTTTCATCCCATAAATCTTTTGGCTCTTCATATATATCTTCTATATTTCTTAAAGTAATACTTGGCCTGCTTACTTCAAAACCTAAAAGCTCTTTAAAAAGAAGGATTCTTCTGCTTTTTGGATTTGCAGTTGCACTTGATACTATAAGTATAGAGTCTCTTTTTTGAGCGATTTTTTCAATCTCGGCTCTTTTATTTTCAAACTCTTCCCAATTTATTCTTTTTTTTCTTACTAAAAGGGATTTATATTTTATAAATTCTAAAGTTTTTTGAATATCTTCATTATCAAAACCTAAAAGCAGTAAAATTTTGTCTATATTTCTTGCCGATTTTAAAATAGAATCCACATCATCTACAAAAACAAAATCAAAAACTTTTGGAATAATTTCATAATTTTTATATAAAAAAGGAGTTGTAGTAATTAAAATATCAAACTCACCATTTTCAATACGTTTTTTAACATCATCTTTTTCTTTTTTTGAAGCTCTTGAATTATAAAAAAGAGTCTCTTCATCCATTTGCTCTAAGCGTTTATAAGCTTCTCTTGCAAGAAGAGTAGTTGGAAAAATAAGATAGCTTTTTTTGTTTTTCTTTTTTAAAAAACTTGCAACTAAAAGTCCAAAAGTGGTTTTGCCAATACCAGTAGGGGCCAATAGAGCAAATGATAAATTTAATAAAAGGCGCTTAGCCCACATTAATTGTAGCTCTCTTGGCTCATATCCAATTTTTTCTTTAAAATATTTTTTAAACTCTTCAACCTCTTTTTGAAGTTCGCAAACTTTTAAAAAATCTCCATTTTTGAGCTCATTGCAAGGATCATTTACCTCTTTTGGTAAACATTTTTTACATACTAAGCCCTTTAAAAGCCTCTCACTGCAAATATCGCCCTTACAATTAGGGCACATATTTTTATAAATAAGAGGTATCACTCTTTTCCTTGACTCAATAGAAACTCTTTAATTTCATGAAGTAAATTTGCAGGATTTTTTATAGGATAACTTAAATTTTTTGCAACATCTAAACCATCATATCCTTTTATATCTATACCTTTTAATAGATTTTCCAATTCTTGACTATTCGCAATTGGATAGCTTATACCTTTTGTATGTTTTAAAACTACATATGCCCAAGGAGCTTCACATTTAGCTGCTTTAATAACTTCACCAGCTATTTCATGACAAAATTCAAGCATTGTTTGTGAATCTTGACCCTCTTTTACAAGTTTATATGCAAGTTTAGCAACTCCTCCAGCTGTATGCACTTTCATCTGCTGTTTTTCTTCAGAAGTTAGTTCATCAATATGCTCAATTTTATACATAGCAGCTTCAGGATCTGCTCTTAAAATATTTCTTACAGTATTTCTTGTAAGACCAACGTAATCTGCAATATCATCTTCAGTTTTTAGATATTCCTCTCTTAAAACAATTGCAAAAGATGCTCTTGCAAGACTTGGAAGCCAAGTTAAAGTTCTAAATTCTGCAAGTTTTTTTAATCCACCCAATAGATCAATTGCTTTATAAAAAACTCTCTCAACCAATCTTTCAACACCTTTTTCATCTATATTTAATCCGGCTCCTGTTAATACTATAGCCATTTACGCCTCCTTGTTTTGTGATATTGGTCCCAATATTTTTACAATGCCAGTATCAGTTATTTGCATAAAATGTGTTCTTGTATCATGTCCACTCATTCTACAGCCATCTATTCTAAAAAGTCTCACTATATCACCTATATTTGCTTTATATAATTTTGCAGCATACCCACTAGTTATCAACTCTTTTGCTAAAACCATAGTTCCATCAACTATATGTCCTACTGCAAAACCTCCAGCCGCTTCAGAGCTAAGTTCTTCATGTCCGCTTCTTTTTTGTGAAACAAAAAGTGCTGTTTGATACCATTTTTTCATGAAATTAAAAACTCTTCTTACAATACTTCTTGCCATCATCTCTTTGTTTTCAAAAAGACCTGTTATTGAATCAATAACAGTAAATTTTATCTTATACTCTTTTATTGCAAAAGCTAATGTAGCAAGCAGGTCTGGTATATTTTCTCTAAGAGGAGTATGAGATGCAGCATCAATAACTATAATATTATCTTCAAATTTTTTAAAATCATAGCCCATTGCTAAGGCTCTATATTTTATCGATGCTATTACAAAATTTGCAGGTGTCTCAACAGTTATAAATGCAACTTTGTTCCCTTTTCTTGCTTGCTCAACAGCAAACTGTTCTACCATTAATGATTTCCCAGTATCATTAACACCTGTTAAGTTAAATACACTATATTTAGGAATTCCTCCTAAAGGAACCTTTTTAAGCTCATTTTTTACCTCTTTAACAGTAAAAAAAAGATCATCCAATCCCTCTATTCCAGTTGGAACACCTTCTAACTCTGGAGCCTTTTCTAAAGCTTTGCTACCAACTAAAATTCCCTCTTTTATTACTTGGGGCTCTTTATAATAGTGTTCTTCGCTTTGAGCCATATCTGCTCCTTTAGCATATTTTAAAAGATTATAACAAAATTATGTTTTAAGTAAAGCTACAAAAGTATCATTTTCATTTTTTTCCAAATCCACCTCCACCTGGAGTTTTTATAACAAGCCTATCAAACTTTTTTACTTTAATAGATGCTTTTGATGTTAAATTATAAATTTTTTTATCTCTAATTAATAGATTCTCTCCTTTTTTACCATCTTCTCCACCATCCATTCCATAAGGAGAAAATACTCTTCTCTCAGTTAAAATAGATAAATTTAAAGCTTTTAAAAACTCAAACTCTCTAACTACCCCTTCTCCTCCTTTGTGTTTTCCCTCTCCTCCACTATTTTTTCTTAATTCAAACCTTTTAATTTTTACAGGATAGTTTCTTTCCAAAACTTCAACATCAGTTATTTTTGTATTTGTCATATGGGTATGAACACCATCTGCTCCATCACTATTTTTAGTTGCTCCTGCTCCTCCTGCTATAGTTTCATAATATCCAAAACTATCATCTCCAAAAATGATATTATTCATACACCCTTGACTTGCTCCAGATACCTTAAAAGCTTTAAAAATTACATCTACAACTCTTTGTGATGTAGTAACATTGCCACCTACAATAGCGCTATCAGAAGATGGATTTAAAATCGAATTTTCATCTACCAATATTTTAATTGGTTTTATAATTCCTTCATTTAAAGGAATATCCTCATTTAACATAACTCTAATAGAATAAATTACCGCAGATTTAACAACTGAAAATGGTGTATTTTGATTTGATATAAGCTCATAAGAAGAACCCCTAAAATCAAAAACTGCATTTCCAAAATTATCAATTTCTACTTTTAATTTTATAGCTGCTCCATTATCTAAATAGTCTTGAGCCATAAAAATTTTCTCTTTTAAATTTTTAAAAAAATCTCTAACCTTTTTTTCACTTATCTCTTGAATCTTTTTCATATACCAAAAAACTTTTTCTTCATTTTCTTCAATCAACTCTTTTACACCCTCAATTCCAGCCATATTTGCACTAATTTGAGCTTTTATATCACTTATATTATCTTCAATATTTCTAGCCCCTGCACTTTCAAATATCGCTCTTAATACACTCTCTTTAAACTCTTTATCCTCTACAACCTCAAAAGCTTCAATAATTGCTCCCTCTTCATGTAGGTTTTTTGAAAAAGGTGGCATGCTACCAGGTGTTATCCCTCCAATATCTGCATGGTGCCCTCTACTTGCCACCCAAAATAGAACCTCCCTTTTGTTCGAAGTCCCACTTCGAACAAAAGGGGTTATTACTGTAATATCAGGAAGATGCGAGCCTCCTTCATATGGAACATTTGTTATGAAACTAACATTTTTGCTTCTAAATTTTCCTTCAAACTTTTTTATAATAGATTTCACAACACTGCTCATTGAGCCAAGATGCACCGGTATATGGGGAGCATTTGAGATTAGATTTCCATCTTTATCAAAAATTGCACAAGAAAAATCCAATCTCTCTTTTATATTTGTAGATACTGCAGTCTTTTGTAAAATCTCTCCCATTTTTGTAGCAATAAATTTAAATCTATTGGATAAAAGAGATATCTCAACCTCTTTAATTTTCTCCTTCTCTTTTAAATCTTCAAGCTCAATATGAATATCCCCATAATCATCTATCTTTGCATAACTCTTTTCATCAAGAAGTATGGTTGAGCTTTCTTGAATTATTAAAGCAGGCCCTTCTATTTTCAATTGTGGAGATATCTCTTTATAAACTTTAGCCTTTTGCCATTTACCATTTAAGAAAATCTCTTTCTCTTTGACAGGTTTTACATCTTTTTTTCTTAACTTTTTTCTATTTAAAACTTTGCTTTTTTTAATAAAATCTATCTTTATAGATTCAACTATAACCTCTTTTTTTAGTAAAAATCCAAAAATCTTTTTATGTTTTTCGCAAAAATCATCAAAAAAATTATCTTTATATTCAACCTCTATAATATTTTGTGTTCCTTCATACTTTAATAATAGACTCTTTTTTATCTCATCGGCGCTATCTTTAAAACTGTTAAACTCTTTTTCTAAATCTATCTCTTTTACTCTTTTATCAAAACTTTTCTGATATGTTTTTACAATATCTGCATTTGCTATGCCAATGGCTGATAATATTCCTGAATCTTTATGTATATAAATCTTTTTTATTCCAAGTTTTCTTGCTACTCCAACAGCATGCTGTCCACCTGCTCCTCCAAAAGAGCAAAGAATATGATTTTTTACATCTATCCCTTTTTTAATTGTTATCTCTTTTATAGCATTTGCCATATTTTCATTTGCCACATCTATAAAGCCTTCAGCTATCTCTTCAATGCTTTTATTTATCTTTTTTGATAACTTTTCAAAACCCTCTTTAGCAGCTTTTATATTCAATGGTTCATTTTGATTTTTACCAAATATTTTTGGGAAAAAATCAACTTCAAGTCTTTGAGTTACTAAATTTGCATCAGTAATACTCAAATACCCATTTTTCCCATAGCAAAGTGGCCCTGGATTGCTTCCTGAACTCTCAGGCCCAACAACAAACATCTCATTTTTATAAAAAAGTCTACTTCCTCCACCAGCTGCAACTGTATGAATATCTACACTTGGAACTGCTACCTTAACTCCTGCAATCTCATCATAATATTTTAATTCAACTTTACCATCATATCTACTAACATCTGTACTTGTTCCACCCATATCAAAACCTATTAAAGGAGTGCCTTTATATATGGATTTTAAAGCAACAACACCTCCTGCAGGACCACTTAATAGTGCAACACTTCCTCTAAAATCTTCACTTTTACAAAGATTTCCATCTGATTTCATAAAATACAATTTATTTAAATCACCTTTGAAATTTTTCACTATATTTTTTATGTATCTTTTTAAAACAGGAGTCAAATATGCATCTACTACAGCAGTATCTCCTCTTTCAACGGCCTTTGTTGAAGATGAGACTTCACTTGATATTGATATATTTTCTATTTTATTTTTTATAGCTAACTCTTTAACTCTTTTTTCATGCTTATCAAATCCATATGAATGCAAAAACAAAACTGCTAAAGATTTTATATCTTTAAATTCAATATTTTCATCCAACTCTTTTAAAACTTCAAAATAGCCATCTTCTGGATATACTCTCTCATCTATCTCAACTACTTTTTTATATAAAGGTTTTGGTTTTTTAATATCAAGAACAAAAATATCTTCTCTATTTTGATAACCAATTTTCAGTAAATCTTTAAATCCTTTTGTAATAAAAAGAGTAACATCTTCTCCATTTCTCTCAAGAAGAGCATTTGTTGCAACAGTAGTCCCAAATCTTATCCATTCAAAATCTTCTAAATCTATTAATTCAGGTTTTTTATTAAAAATCTCTTTTAAAATAAGTCTAATTCCCTCACTATTTGAGTCTTCATAATGCTCACTCTCACTTAAAATCTTTTTTACATAAACTTTTCCATTATAGTTTGCATAAATATCAGTAAATGTTCCTCCCCTATCAATTGCAATTTTTAACATAAGCCGCCTTTATGTAGAAACTCTAATTATTGATATTATAATTATACGAACCTAAAAGAAGTATTTATGAAAATAGTAGCAATATTAGTCCGGCTTTTAATAAGAGATTTAAAAATATTATCTAAAAGGAGTTGATATTTTTAGATATGAAAATAGTTTTATGATTTTATTTTTTAGATAATCTGCTTTATTAGTTTTATTATATTTTTTATAAATCTTTAAAGCTCTTTTTTTTAAATCTCTTGGTAGTTTTGGTGGATTTTTTGAGTATTTATACTTTTCAAGCTCTTTTAAAAGCTCTTTTACCTCATCACTATCTTTAAATTTTTGCAATCTTATAGAAAATTCATAAATATCATCTTTTGTATTTAATCTAATCTTTTCTTTTTTTTGCGGTTTTAAAAGATAAAAAATAGTTATGATAAATAATAAACCTAAAAAGATAAAAATCTCGTGATGAAAATTTGGCAAAGGTAAAAGTTCCATCATCTTCCTATAAAAAATCTATTTAGTTTTAAAAAAGTATCATCTATATCAAAAATCTCTAAAAAATCTATACCATTTTTTCTAAAATTTATATAGTTTTTGTCTAAAACTTTTTCAATATTTTTTCCATATGTTTTAAAATCTTTTCCTCTTAAGCTCAAACTTGATTTTTTTAAACTCTCATTATCGACACTTTCAAATTCTAAATCTTTATAAAATCCCTTTTCAATACTATCTCTTGCAACAAAAGCTATAACTTCGTGCTTTTTAGCAAACAGACTTAAATCTATCTCATATAAAAAATCACCCAAAAAAACAATCAAAGATTTTTCTCTTATTTTATAAAAAAGCTCATTTATATCTTTAAAATCTGGCTTTAGTCCTATAATATTTTTATTATCAATATTTTTAGCAAAATCTTCTAAATCAAAAAAATTTTTTATATATTTTAGATTGTTTTTTTCTATAGCAGTTAATTTTTCTCTCTCTTTTAATGCGCTAAATCCAAGAAGCAAAAAAATTTCAACTAATGTCTCAAGCTTTAATCTTTTTGCACCAAAAAATAGTGAACCACTAAGAAGAAAAATAATAACTATGTTTCTAAGTTTTTCCTCTTGATATACCCTAACATATGGCTTTTGCATTTTAGCGCTAATAAGCCAATCTATCTTTCTTGCATCTGAGTTTAAATCATACTCTTTTAACTCATAAAAATCATACCCCTCACCAGCAGTTTTTGCACTAAATATGCCACTACTTTTTGAAAAAATATCTTTTTTTGTTTTTATAATTAATCTATTTATATCCATCTTTCACCTACGGAATTGGAACTTTTGTTAAAATCTCATCTAATATTGTATCTGCATCTTCTCCTTTTGCTCTTGCTTCATATGTTAAAATAACTCTATGTCTTAAAACAGGCTTTGCAATCTCTAAAATATTTTTTGGTGTAACAAAATCTTTTCCCTCAAGATAGGCTTTTGCTTTTGATGCTTTTAATAGATCAATACTTCCCCTTGGGCTACTTCCAAACATTAAACTTTTATGCTCTCTTGTTGCAAAAACTATCTTTAGTATATATCTTTTTAACTCATCATCTATAAAAATACTCTCAACATCTTTTTTTGCTTTTTTAATATCCTCTTTTGTTAAGATCTCAGATGTCTTGTTTGAAAACCCCTCTTCAGCTCTTTTTATAATCTCAAACTCCTCATCAAAATCGTTATATCCAACTTTTACCTTCATCATAAATCTATCAAGCTGCGCTTCTGGAAGATTGTATGTTCCCTCTTGCTCTATTGGATTTTGCGTTGCCATAACTAAAAATGGCTCATCTAACCGATAGCTATATTTATCAATAGTTACCTGCCTTTCTTGCATAGCCTCTAAAAGAGCACTTTGAACTTTAGCAGGAGCCCTATTTATCTCATCAGCAAGCAAAAGATTTGTAAATATTGGACCTTTTCTAATAAAAAACTCATTTTTTGCAGGATTATATATTTGCGCTCCTAAAATATCACTTGGTAAAAGATCAGGCGTAAATTGAACTCTTTTAAAATCAAGCCCTATAATTTGAGATAGAGTCTTAACTGTTGTAGTCTTTGCAAGCCCTGGCATTCCCTCAATTAAAAGATGAGATTCATTAAGCAAAGCTATGATGATAGACTCTACCATCTCCTCTTGACCAACAATAACTTTTCTTATCTCTTTCTTTAAATCCTGATATATCATCTTTTTTCCTTTTTTATCTCTTTAATGATTTTAGCTTTTATTTTTGCAAGATTTATTTTTCTTTTTTGAGAAATTGCTTCATCTAACTCTTTTTTTAAATTTTCTAAAGAGTCTGGATATTTAATCGCCAAAATTGATAAAAGTTCCTTTTCATCTTTTGCTAAAATTATCTCTTCCACTCTTTTTTTTCTATAAAGAAGATACAAAATAACCCCTGTCAAAATTCCAGATATAAAAATAAAAAGATATACTAATAAGCTTTTAAATCTGTCAAAAACTGGAACAATTTTTCTCGGCTCATCAATTTTATCTACAAGATTTTTTGGGGGAATTATCTTTATATCATAACTTTTTGTAGATAATGTTTTATAGTCTTTATAATCAAACTCTTTTAATTTTATAGATGGAATTTTAAAACTACTTTTGCTAATTAGAGCATAATTATAGATATATTTAATACAAGCGCCATTTTTAGAATATGAAATATTTTTTATTGGCTTATCTTTTAATATTTTTACACCTTTTATCTCTTTGAAAATATCATCTATCTTAGGGGCATAGCCGCATCCTTCTAAGGTGAGTGTAAAATAGATTGGCTCATATGAGTTTGCCTCTTTTTTATCTACATCTTCTTTTAAAGAAAAATCTCCATAAAGATCAACACTTTTTACATCTTTTACATCCAATATAGTTGGTGTAACCTCAAATGAATAGATTTTACCCTCAATTGGGTTTGTCTGCTCATACCCCGTTCCTAATATATCTTTTCTAATCTCCTCAACTGGCGCCTTTTTAATTTTTAAAACATAATCAATTTTAACTTTTCCGCTTCTTATAGGAAAAAGCAGATATTCAAAAATATATTCTCCATCTTTAATTTTCTTTTTTAAAAAGACTTTCTCATAGCTACTACTATCTTTTGGCTCAAATTTAACCCAGGTTATCTCTTTATAATCTTTATCAAAATATTTTAGTTTTAGTAAAACTGGCTCTTTTAAAAATGGATTGGTTTTAAATACTTCTATCTCATAACCATATAAAAATGAGATTAATAAAATTATGCTACCAAGGATTTTTTTCATCTATATAGCCTTTATTTATAAGTTCATAAACTTTTGAGCTAATTGGCATTGCTTTTGCTTTTTTTGATAAAGCGGAACCTTTTTCTTTTTTTCCATTTTTTGAAGCCCCGCTTTGCAAAGCGATATTTATATTTGCTCCACCTGCACTTTTTGATTTTTTTGAATTTTTTTTGCTCTCTTTTGAGATATTTTTTTGTTTTGAAAAAGGAAGAAGAAGTTTTTTTTCATTTTTTATAAAAACATACTTTTTTATCTTTTCAAAAGTTTTACTATCTTGATTTAATTGATAAGATTTTACAAAATATTTTAATGCCTCTTCATAGTTTCTAACTTTTTCGTAACATAAAGCGATATTAAAATAGAGTTTTTGCTTAATACTTCTATCCTTTGTTTTAATACTTTTAAAAATATTTAGAGCCTTTTTTATATCACCATCTTTAAAATATGCAACTCCTAAAGCATACTTAGCTTCAAGATAAGAAATATCTTTTAAAAGCTCTTTTGCCTCTTTGAATCTATTTGATTTTATATATTCATAAGATTTTTCTATTTTATATTCATCTATTATAGAAGCTTTTAAAGAGATAGCCAAAAAAATTACCCAAATCTTTTTTATCTTTATCTTTTCAAAAATTGTTGTATAAATATGTATAAATATAAAAAAAGCTACCAATAAAGGTATAAAAAATAGCTCTATCTTTCTTCTTTCTTTATAGCTTTTCTCTTTTGATTTAATATTATCTAAAATATCTATATAGTTTTTCTCATAAAATCCACCAAATCTTTTTGAAAGCTCTATAAAATTCTCATTTAATCTACTAACAACTAATTTTTTGTTTTCATCTTTTAGATATCCATCATTAGTGGGTATTAATGCTCCTGTTTTTGTTGCAACCCCTATGCCAAACACTCTTATATTTTTCTTTTTTAAAATATTTTCTAACTCGTCAACATTTTTAAAATCCCCACCATCAGAGATTACCACTAAATTTTTTTCTCCATTAAACTTTCCAACAAACTCAAAAAGCTTTTTAAAATCTGTTCCCTTTGTTAAAATATTTTTTTGATCAATCGAATTTAAGGCCATAAAGCTTGCCTCTTTATCACTTGTTGGAGGAGAGATTATAAGAGGGTTTGTGGTAAAAATGATAATAGAGTTTTTAAAACTGCTTTTTTTGATTAACTCTTTTGCAATATTTTTTGCAGCTTCCAATCTATTTGGTTTTATATCATTTGCCATCATAGAATTGGAAAAATCTATAGCTATAAAAAGTGGAGTTAGATTTTTATTTTTAAAATAATCTTCATAAATAACAGGTCTTGCCATAGATATAATCACAAAAACCAAAACAATAGGAAGCAAAATATCTTTTGAGCTTTGATTTGTTATAACTATTTTTGGATTAAAAAAGTTCTCAGCTTTTCCTCTTTTTATTAAAAATATAAGTAAAATTGCTGGAAATATCAAAAAAAGTATATATGGATACTCAAAGCTCATATTTTCCTCTTTATATCTATTAACAATAATAGAGCCAAAAAAATCAAAGCATACTCAAAAAGAGCCTTTTTATTTAGATAAACACCAGCTCTTATTGGACTTTTTTCAAGCTTTTGTATCTCATTTATAATCTCTTTTAAATCCTCTTGGTTTTTTGCACTAAAACTTTTTCCTCCACTCTCTTGGGCAATCTTTTTTAAAAGATTTTTGTCAAATTCCTCTCCAATTCCAATAGTATAAATCTTTGCATTAATCTTTTTTGCCTCTTTTAGGGCATCTTTTGGAGAGATATATCCGCTATTGTGATATCCGTCAGTAAATAAAATAATAACCTTTTCTTTTGCACTGCTTTTTTTAAGCAGATCCACACTAACCTTTATCGCTTCACCAATGGCTGTATTGTTTCCAGCAATTGAAATATCAAGATAGTTTAAAATAAATTGTAGTGCTTTAATATCGTATGTAATAGGAGAAGCTGGATAGGCAAAACTACCAAAAACTACAAAACCGACATTATCATCATACCTTGTTTGCAAAAATTTTTTAACAAGCTCTAAAACCAATTCAAATTTACTTTTACCATCCATCTCTGAGCCCATAGAGCCGCTTGCATCAAGAGCTATAACTAAATCTCTGCCCTTTTTTGGATTTTGTAAAATAGAGTCATATGAAAACGGAGAACCAAGAGCTAAAACAGAGGATAAAAAAATTAAAATAGGCAAAAAATTTTTTCTGCCTATTATTTTTTTTGGAAGAAGAGATGTTTTAGAAAAATATATTTTTAACTTCTCTCTTTTGCATCTATAAAAACAGATTAAAAATATTAAAAAAATAAAAAAAATCGGATAATCAAAACTAATATTCAAATATTTCTACTCCATATCAGAAGCCAATTGAAAAATATCACCAAAATCATTCACAAAATTTTTGCATCTATCACAAATTAACTCCCCTCCTTTATAAGCAAAAGGGGTTTTACATTCACTGCAAATTTCGAGCTTATGCTCAACTAGTTTTTTTCCTCTATCAAAAGCATACTCTATTAAATCTATATTTTCTTCATTATCAATCGCTTTTGGCTCACAAATATTGTTACAAATGCCACAACTTATACATTTACCTGCTTGAAACCATATAGTTGTTGAATCATTTGAATAAAAAAGTGCATCAGTTGGACAAAATTTAACACAATCCGAGCAGTTATTGCATAAATCAAAATCAATTTTTTTATTTGATAAAAAGGAGTAGTTTGTGCTTATTCTGCTATTATTTATAGATTCTATCTCTTTTTTAATAGAGTTTTTAAGCAGTATATTTTTTATTGGGATTCTATTTCGCACATTGCTTAAAGATTTTATATCTATCCCCTCACCACTTAACTCTTTAACATTATTAAACATCTTTTTAAAAAGAGCCCTTCTGCCTAAATCTTGTGATATTTTTTTTATCTCTATTTTTTTATCACATTTAGACTCTTTTAAAAATCTATTTGCCTCATCAATTCTGTTTTTTATTGATTCATATATTTTATTTTCTTTATTTAATTCACAATTTTCACAATGAGATAGATCACAACTAACTTTATCTTTTCTCAAAGCTAAAGTTATAAAATTTTGCGTACTAAATATACTCAAACAAGGAGTATCTTTTTTGCAAGAGAGAAAAACTTCACTATCATTTAATGAAACAATATATCCATTTGGATCAAAAAAGTTTACACTCAAAGCCTCACTTGGACAAACTCCAACACAAACTCCACAATTTTTGCAACTTTTTTCATCAAGCTTTAATTTTCCTCTATCAAAAATAAATGCATTTTCTGGACATATATCTATACACTCGCTACAGTTATTATGATAATAATCAGTCCTTAAACATTTTAATCTATCAAACTCAAAAATATCTGTATTTTGTTTATATATATTCATTTCCTCACCCCAAATTCCTAATTCCCAACTTCCAATTCCTCTTTCAATTCTTCATAATCACTAAACAAAAATTCAATTGTAAAATCAGCTAAATCTTTATAAAAAGGGGTTTGAATCAAACTTTTAACTCCTATTAAATATGGTGGTATCCATCTTAATAGATGCTCTTTTAAAAAATCAAATGCTGCTTTTTTTTCGCCTCTATAGTTTAAATTTTGCATAAAACCAAGCTCTATTGATATATGATCAGGAGCAAGAATCTGAGTTTTATTCATATCTATCTCATATCCATGAGTAAAATAAAACTGCATAACTGGATTTTGAAGCCCAACTAATATCTCACCTTTGCTATCTTCTATAAGTGTCTCAACAGGTTGAGAATTTAACAAAAAAGTTGAGCTAAAATCTATATTTAACTCTTCTAAAATCTTTTCATCATCACTACTTAAAAACCACTCTTTACTATCTTCTCCTATCGTTTCAAGAAGCTCAATACTGTTTTTTAAATCTTTAATAGCTTTTAAATCAAGCTCTTTTTCGTAACATCTTGATAAAAATGCATATACAAAAGCTTTTGTTTTATTATCCAAAAATAATCCTTGTTATTGGTATATTAGTATATTGGTATATTAGTAAATTTTTGTCAGAATTTCAATTTAAAATCAATATACCAATATACTAATACACAAATATACAAATCTAAAACCGCTAAATGCGGTTTTAGATTATAAACACCCTTTAAAGAATGACTTTTTAGGAGGTGGTGGGGCTTTAAACTCAATAGCTTTTATAGTTTTTCCATCACTTTCAAGTTCACCAATAATTGTAACTTCATTTCTATTTGCAGCTTTTTCCAAAAGTTCGCTAACTTTTACCTTAGAAGGATCAATTTCATAAAATTTACCTTCATCATGAACAAATAGAACCATCTCCATCTTTTCAGGCTCACCTGGAAGCCATTCTTTATAGCATCCTTCACTTCCACAGTGATAAGTTTCCAATCTACAATCAGCAAATAGATCATTCTCAGCACACCATTTAGTTGTTAAAAAACCTTTTTTCTCAAACTCTCCTTTTCCACTTGCACTAAGGCTCAATGCCAAAGAGAGTCCAAGCAAGGTAGTTAAAAATAGCTTTTTCATTTCTCTACCTCCGCTTTAAGTGTTTGCATATATGCTACTAAATCATCTAAAGACTTCTTATCCATCCAGTCAAATGGAGGCATTACAGAAGTTCTATTTCCTTTATCATCCACACTATACCAAGCAAAATTTGGATGAGAATTTCTATTGTATCCAGGAACTATTACAGCATTTGGATCAACAATTGATTCTCTTATATATCCTGCAGTTGCTTGGCCACCAATATTGCTTAAATCTGGAGCCATATACATAGGAGCCTGTTCAGCACCTCTCCATCTATGACAACTTGCACAATTTGTTAAAGCTAACTCTTTTCCTTTTTTAACATCACCTTTAACTATCTCATTTGTAGCTTTAACTAGATCAGTTCCACCACCATTTGGAAGCTTAACAGCTATCCAACCTGAAAGATGCTTTAGTCCATCTCTATTTAATTTTTCTCCATCCCATATAGCAACTGCTACTGGAAAAGCTCCGCTATTTAAATTAAGATAACTATCTTTAAGCGGCCTTACAACCATTCCACCCCACATTCCACCTTTTTTACCAACATAATGCATATCTGCACTGTATTTAGCTGAGTTATCTTTAATCTCAGTCATACTTCTAAAGCCTTCACTAATGAATGCTCTTTGATAATCTTTTATTGCAAGTTGTTCTACTCTTTTTTCAAACTTTTCTAAATCTTTGCCAAATCTATTGGTATTGTGTGGATTTACTTGATATCCAACAACTCCATTTCCATTTGGTTCATAAACTTTTTCAACAGCTTTTTGAAGATATATAACAACTGGCCTATTTTTACTCCCCATTCCAATATAAGGCAGCTTATTTACATCTTTTGGTTTATTTGCAAATTGTACTGCAAAACCATCCGCATAAATATCGCTTTTATACCCTTTTTGGATATTTTTTGTTTTATCAGGCCATCTAACAATAACCGCTACATTTTTACCATCATAAAGTGCTGCAACTTCTACTTTTTTAGCTTTTGAATTTTTATTTATCTCATTTGCTTTTTTATCATTTAAAGTAACTGTTTTTTGTGGATATACAACTATTTCGCTAAATTTAGCATTTTTCATTATAACTTTGCTTCCACATTTAAGCTTTAAAAGATCAGCATTTACTTTTACTGCTTCAACCACATTACCTGCCAATACTGCCGTTGCAGCCAAACTCAAGGCTGCTAATAATCTACTTACTCTTCTCATGCGTTCACCTTAAATGAAGTGATTTTAGTATATTTGCCAGCTACATATCTCTCATCAACTGGTGCTAAAGGCTTCATGCCTTTTTCACGAGCTACCTGCTGATAATAGTCATTATCCAATCTAAACATATCTTTATGTTGATATGCAATTAATATATCCATAAGTTCAGATTTTCCTGTTTTCTTTCTTTTTTCTCTTTCAGCCTTAATAGTTTTCATTGCATCATGAACTGCCGGACCAAAAAGTTTTTCAAGCTCTTCAACAGGAACTCTATCGCTTCCCTCAATTATTTTTCCATTTTCATCAAATTTAGGAGGAGCTTCAACTGGCGGAACATAATAAACATTTGGTTGTGTTCCATAGTCTGGTCTTAAAGGTAAAGCAACTTTATATTTATGAACAAGTTTATATACTTGACTCTCCTCATCATCTAAAAATCCAACAAATCTAATTCTTCCAACACAGCTTTGAGCACATGCTGGCGGAAGCCCTTGCTCAACTCTTGGGAAACATAAAATACATTTTTCACTTTTTGATATTTTTGGATTAAAATATATCTTTTTATATGGACATCCAGCTATACAGTATCTATATCCTTGACATCTATCAAGATCAACTAAAACTACACCATCTTCTTCTCTTTTAAATATTGCATCTCTTGGACATGCACTAAGGCATCCTGGATTTGTACAGTGGTTACAAATCCTTGGTAAATAGAAAAAGTAGTTATCCATTGGGAAATTTCCAGCACCTTGATCTTCATCCCAATTTGGTCCCCAAGTTGGAGAACTGTCTGGTTTAAATCCAGGCTCTGGAGAATCACTTAGTAGATTTTGTTCAGCCAATGATTCATAATTATAATCCCAAGGTACACCATAATCTGATTCTATACTTGGAATGATTCCAGGTTGCAAATCTCCAGCAGCATCAAAGCCCCCACCAAGTTCCATCCATTTTTTTGGATATCCTTCACCTGGATATGTTTCAACATTGTTCCAATACATATATTCACGACCATTTCTATTGGTCCATTGTGTTTTACAAGCAACTGTACAAGTTTGACAACCTATACATTTGTTAAGGTCCATTACCATCGCTAATTGTCTTTTTGACATGCCAAACTCCTATTAATACTTAAACTTCGTAGATTTTTCTATATTTACAGCCCCATCATAGGCATACTGGTTTCCATCCCAAAGACCACCAAATTTTAGATGTCCCCAACCATCAGAAAGCTCTAATAGATTTAATGCTGTTGGAACACACTCATTATGCCCTTTATTAAATAGATACTGATATGGCTCCCAACCATGCTCCATAACTAAAGTATCAGGGGCAACAGATGAACTTACTTTTGCCATTGCATAAAATTCGCCAAGTTCATTAAAGATTCTTATTGTATCTCCATCATTTATGCCTTTCATTTGGGCAATTTTTCTATTAATGGCAACATATGGAACACCTCTTTGTAATCTTTGAAGTGTTCTAGAATTTTTCCAGTTACTATGAATCGACCATCTTGCATGTGGAGTCATAAGCATAAATGGATTTTTCTTGTTTTGTGGTGCGATAGGTTTTAGAGCATAATTTGTTCCATTAACAAGTTTTAAATATGTTGGATGGTCTACATAATAAGTTTGTCTACCAGTTAATGTCTCAAATGGCTCCATTTTAAAAAGAGTAAATTCTCCAGAGTTATATGGTCTATCTGCATAAAGTGGTGATAATTTAGCTGCTTTTTCATTCAGTTGTAAAAAACCACCCGCTTTATACATTTTCTCCATAGTCCATGGAGCATACTGCTCACACTTTTCAAGAGCTGCTTCAACTGCAAGCTTATCTGTTCCTAAATATGGTTCCATTGCAGCTTCAGACTCTTCATCTTTATTTGTATACTCTTTATAAAAGTTTGCTAAATCTCTATAACCAGTTCTTGCATATTTCTTACTATCTTTTACTTTTGCTTTTGCTCTGTTTTCTGGTCTATTTGCTATCTCTTCAAGTTTTTTAGCAAGAAGCGCAAACATACTCCATTCATCCATTGCTTCACCAACTGGCTTCATATTTGCAATAGGCTGTGCAAGGTTTGTAAATCTATGATATCCTGGGCTTGTTCTAATATCATAAACCTCATAATGGCTTTTTGCAGGAAGCAATACATCAGCAAACATTGCTGCTTCACTCATTTTATAATCAACATAAGCAAAGAATTTTGTTTTATTTAAAAATGCTTTTCTATATTCGCTACCTTTATTTCTTCTAAATTTTGAATCAGCTACGATTAAAGCAACTTCAGGAGTCCACCACGGTTTATAGTATGGCTCACCCTCTTCATGGTCTTTACCATCCTCTCCACCTTTTAACGCCTCTTCGATGATTTTTATATATTCATCTTTACTTACTTTTCCACCTGTTGCTCTTTTTACATCCTCATCACTAAAATATTCTTTAAAAGTTTTTAATCCATCTCCAAAAACAAACTCACCAACAAATCCTGAGCCAAATCTTGGCTTATATTTTCCACCAAAACCACTAAGTGTTCCAAGACCACTTAAACTAAACTCATTTTCAGTATTTAAACCGCCATAAGGTCCAAGACGCCCAGTCAATCCACAAATTGAAGATATATTCCATATATTTAAAATACCATTGAAATATTTATTTAAACTAAAGCCTGTTGTAATCTCCACTACTTTTGGAAGAGCTATCTCTTTAGCCAATAGTTTAACAGTATCAGGATGCACTCCAGTTATATCTTTTGTAGCTTCAGGGCTAAACTGCTCTACATTTTTCTTTAAAAGTTCAAATACTGTTGTAACTTTTACCTTTTCTCCATCTTTTAAAGTTACTTCCCACTCCCCTTCAAGTTCAGGATCAATACCAAATTCATCAATTTTTAGTGTTTTATGCTCACTACCATGACTACCTGGCATTAGAGCAATTTTTCCAGTCTTTTTATTCATTGTATAAAATTGAGCTTCATAATGTTCATGCTCTTCCTCATTTTTAGCATGCTCAATATCAGCTCTTCTTAATAATTTTTTATTGTCAAGCCTTACTAAAAATGGTAAATCTGTATAGATTTTCATAAATCCTGGCTTATATATTTTATTTTTAATGATTTCATACATTACACTCATTGCTAAAAATTGGTCTGTTCCAGGTTTTATTGGTATCCAAAGATCAGCTGATTTTGCTGATGCGTTAAATTCTGGAGTTATAACAATAATTTTTGCACCATTATATTTTCCTTCCCACACAAAGTGCGCATCAGGAATTCTTGATACACTCGGATTTGCTCCCCAAAATATTGCACTATCTACCTGATACATAAAATCGTATGTACATCCAACATTACCCTCGCCATATGCAATAGCTGCTCCACTAAACATATCTCCAAGATATGAAGCTGGATAGATTCTATAAGCACCAAGTTGAGTTGAAAATCTAAGAGGAGCCCCACGTCTACCCTCAGTAAGCAGACCAGTTCCTGCATGTACCATTAATCTCTCTGGACCTTTATTTGGGTCTGTCATAACATCAAAAATCTTTTGTGCTACAAGTTCAGCTGCTTCATCCCAACTGATTCTTTTCCATTTGCCTTCACCTCTTTTGCCAACTCTTTTCATAGGATAAAGGATTCTATCTTTTTCATACATTACTTGTGAATGTTGGATACCTTTATTACATCCTCTTGGGTTAAAATCTGGAATTTTTGGATTTATTCTAGGATATCTTGCACTTTGGTTTTCTCTTGTTACTACACCATTATTTGACCATATCTCCCATGCACAGTTTCCCTGACAGTTAACACAGTGATAAGCAAAACCATGCTCCTCTTTTTTCCCATATGTAAATCCAAACTCATTTCTATACATTTGCTCAGTATATGTAGTATTTGGATAGTTGTGTTTGCCATTTTCTACACTAATTACATTAGTTTTTGCAAAAAGACTTCCACTACTTGCAACAAGAGCTGCAGTTGCACTTGATACTTTGATAAAATCTCTTCTTTTTTTATTTACTGTAGTACTCATTAGACCAACTCCTTATCTTCTTATAGGTAGATTCATATCGTTGCCCCACTCATCCCAGCTACCACTGTATACTTTGGCGTTAGGATAACCTAACAGTTTTAATGCTGTGATGATATCAGAGCCTCTTCCTGTTCCAACTTGACAATATGCATAAATTGTCTTATCTTTAGTAACACCATACTTTTTAAACACAGCTTCTAACTCTTTTAAATCTCTAAAACTTTTTTTATTTTTAAAATCTGTAATATTTTTCCACTCTATAAATTTTGCAGTTGGAATATGTCCACCTCTTGCAACATTATCCATTTTTCTCTCGCCAATAATCTCAATCATACTTCTTGTATCAATAATTACATATTTAGATTTATCACCATTTTTTAATCTATCTAAAACGGCTCTATAAACCTCATCTTTTCCTGCAACCCAGCTTAAATCTATATGTTTTTTATCTATATGATAATGTTTAGGAGTAATTTTTGCCTCTTTTTCTGGACACAAATATGCATGATGCCCATGTCCTAAATCAACTTTTTTTATTCCTCTTTGAATAATTAGTTTTTTAGCAAGCTCTTTCATTTTCTTTTTAATAGACTTATACTCAGCTTTTAATTTTTTATACTCATCCATATTGCCAGCTTTTTTTGCCTTTTTATATGCTTTTTTTACCTTTCTTGACTCAGCTTTTAATTTGTCATATTTTTGCTGATTTGGATCAAGGGCTTTTATAGCTTCAACTCCCCCATCAAGAACATATACTTTTTTATGCCCATAACTTTTAAAAAATGCCAAAACTCCAGTTGCATTTGGACCTCTAAAGTTGTCATAAGCAATAACCATAGTATCATTATCTATACCATGCATTCCAATATAATGTTCTGCATCTTTTGGACATTGAAATAGTGGTGCACATGGCATTCTTCCCATAATATCAGAATGGTGCAGATGATGTGCATACATATTAACAGAACCTCTAATATGCCCATTTTCAAAAGCGGTTTCACTATCACCGTTTACAAACATAACACCTGGCTTACCAATAAGCTTATAGGCCTCTTTAGCACTGATTGTTAATTTTTCAGATGCAAAAGAGACTCCAGCGATGAGAGCCAACAAAACAATGGCTTGCAACAACCTCTTCATTACTTCTCCTTATAAGTAAAATCACTTGTACTTATGCCCGTAAATTCGGGGCTTTCGTACATTCACTTCATTTTAGAAGTTACTTTCTTAAATAACTCTTAAATTATCTTCTTTTGTTTTATGAAATATCATTTTTGCTCTATTTTCATACAAAAACTATTTTTTATTCAATAAATTTTATTTATTACCCAAAAAAAACTGATAATTGACATCAAAAAAATTTTTGGTAATATTTAGCGTTAAGAGCTAAGTGTTAAGTATTAAAAATAACAATAAGGATAAAAATGACAAGAGAAGAGGCAATTGAACTATTAGAAGATAAAAATCTTCCTCTTGAAAAAGTAAAAGAGATTTTTTATAACTTTAAAAATGATATGGAAATTGTTGGTATGGTTGCAATGAATCTAAGCCAAAGAACGAGTGTTTATGATAAAGAAAAAGGAAAAAGCCCAATAATGACAGAACTTTTAATAGAGTTATCTCAAGTTGAGGATATGGGAAGTCGTTGGGCTGTTGCAAAAAATCCTCACACTCCAACTGAGATTTTAGAAAAACTTAGCCATGATGATATAAATTTAGTAAGAGCCCTTGTTGCAACAAATCCAAATACCCCTGTAAATGTATTAAATAGACTATTTAATGATGAAAAAATTGTGAGAGATGGACTTAGTGGAAATCCAAATACTCCTATAAAATTATTAAATATTTTAGCTGATGATAGAGATAAAATGGTAAGATTAAGAGTTGCAGAAAACCCATCAACTACAGAAGAGATATTAAAAAAACTTGCTAATGACAGTGATATAGATGTAAGTAAAGCCGCACAAATTAGATTGGAGAAGTTAAATGAAAAAAAATAGTAGTAATATAGATAAATATTCTATGCTAACAAAACAGATTTTGGCACTCCATTTTAGTGGAACATATATAACAAACAAAGAGTTTATAGAGCTTGGTAAAAAAATAGGAATAGATGTAGATTTGGCTGACAGAGAGACTGTTTTTAAAAAAATATTATCAAAAGCTATTGAAGAAAATATTGAGGCTGAATTTTTTAATGAATTATCTAATGTTTTAAAAAGCAGATTCGATGAGTATAAAAAGTTAGCTGATGAATTTGCTAATTCAAGTGAAATAATAAAAGAGTGGATGCAAAAATTAAGAAGCTTGGATATGCTAATAAAACAAAGAGCGAGAATGAGCATATATGAGTAGCGGAGGCAAAATGAATAAAAATATATTAAAAAAACTTGAATCTGTAAAATATCCAGGACTTGATAAAAACATAGTTGAATTAAAAACCATTGATAGCATAAAAGAAAATGGTAAAAATTTAGAGATTGTTTTAAATATTGCAAATCAAGAAGCTTTTCCTATAATAGAAGGAGCCATAAAAGATATTTTAAAAGAGTTTAGTGTTGAGGTAAAATTAAAAACAAAACCTAAAAAAAATATCCATTATGGCTCAACACATAAACCAAACAATCGCGCCCCTTATGCAAAAAATATAATAGCTATAACAAGCGGTAAAGGGGGAGTTGGAAAAAGCACAGTAAGTGTAAATCTTTCAATTGCATTAGCTCAAAAGGGATATAAAGTAGGTCTGCTTGATGCTGATGTTTATGGACCAGATGTTCCAAGAATGACAAAAACTGATCATGAAAGGCTTAGATGGGGAGATAACAATAAAATAATTCCAAGTCAAAATTTTGGAATAAAGATTATGAGTGTTGGACTTACAACACCAAGCTCTGATACTCCTCTTGTTTGGAGAAGCTCTGTTGCGGTTAGTGCATTGATTCAATTTTTAGAAGATGTAGATTGGGGAGAACTTGATTTTTTAGTTATAGATATGCCTCCAGGAACAGGTGATATTCAGCTTACCATGGCTCAAGAGCTACCTATAACGGCAGGAGTTTTAGTAACAACTCCTCAAATGGTGAGTGCAGATGATGTAAGCAGAGCTATTATGATGTTTAAAGATATCAAAGTAAAAATTGGAGGATTAATTGAAAATATGAGCTATTTTATAGCTCCAGATACAAAAAAAAGATATGATATTTTTGGAAATGGGGCTGGAGAGAGTTTAGCAGTTAGATATGATATCCCTTTCCTTGGAAAAATCCCACTTGATATGAAAATAAGAGAGTTTAGCGATAGTGGAACACCTCCAGTTGCTATGGGAGAGATTGAACATAAAAACTATTATAGAAATATCGTAGAAAATCTTTTTAAAAATGTTGAATTTAATTTATAAAATTACTCATTGAGGATTAGAGCCTCTTTGGGCACATAAACTCTAATCCTCTCTCCAATTTTAAAATTTTTTAATTTTTTCTCAATTTTTATCAACTGGTTTCCTATAGATAAAACTATCTCTTTTTCTAATATATCAACAATATATCCCTCTAAAAAAAGATTTTCCTCACTTGCTAAAGATTTTATATCCTCAATCTTAACTATTTTTCCATTATCTATAACTGCTAATTTATCTGCCAATTTATAAATTTCTGCAATATCATGGCTTACCATTATCGTTGTAGTTCCAAACTCATCATGCAAAGCTCTTATCTCATTTTGAAGCTTTAATCTCATCTGTATATCAAGAGCAGACAATGGCTCATCTAAAAGTAAAATTTTAGGTTTTTTCATCATTGCTCTTGCAAGTGAGACTCTCTGTTTTTGCCCTCCACTTAAATTTGCAGGATACCTATTTTTAAGATCATTTAACTCTGTAACTTTTAAAAGATGTTCTGCCAATTTTATATCTTTTTTTACAAAAAGAAGATTTTCTAAAACAGTCATATTCTCAAAAAGAGCATAATCTTGAAAAACAAAGCCAATCTCTCTTTTTTGGGGAGGTAAAAATATATTTTTATCTTGCCATACTTTACCATTGACAACAATTGAACCTTTAGCTTTTTCTAAACCAGCCAAAATTCTAAAAAATGTGGTTTTTCCACTACCACTTTTTCCTTGCAGTGCTAAAAACTCTCCATTTTTAATATCTAAATTAATATTGAGTAAAAAATCTTTTAAATCCTTTTTTATATTTATCTCAATCACTTATATTCCTAAACTTTTGCCAATTTTGCCTTAGCATTAAATATATAAACACTTAAAAGAACTAAAAAGCTTATAATAACCATAATAGCACTATAAATATGAGCATTTTCATAATCCATAATCTCAACAAACTCATATATTGCAACACTTGCAACTTTTGTCTCGCCTGGAATACTTCCTCCAACCATTAAAACAACTCCAAACTCTCCAACTGTATGTGCAAAAGTAACAATTATAGCAGTAATCAATGAAGGCTTTATATTTGGGAGAGCAACCCTTAATAGTGTCTCAAACTTTGACTTTCCAGCAATATAAGAAGCCTCTATCATACTTTTTTTTAAACTTTCAAATCCGCTTTGAAGAGGCTGAACCATAAAAGGAAAACTATATAAACAGCTTGCAACTATTAATCCTTCAAAACTAAAAACAAGTTTGATATCAAAATAGTTTTCGAAAAATCTTCCAATAAAAAGATTTGGAGATAAAGCCCAAAGAATATAAAATCCAAGAACTGAAGGTGGTAAAACGATAGGCAATGCAGATATAGCTTCAAGAAAAGGTTTAAATTTTGATTTTGTTTGAGATAAAAACCATGAATATGGCAAAGCTATTATAAAAAGGATTGTTGTTGTAAAAAAAGCCAATTTAAATGAAAGAATAAATGGAACATAATCGATACTTAAAAGTTTATCAATCATATCCATACTTTTTAAAAATATTTTTTGCTTTTTTACTCATAATAAAATTTAAAAAATCTTTTGCATATCTTTTTTCTTTAGCATTTTTAAGTATAACAGCTCCCTGCTTTATAGGAGAATATAGATTTTTATCAACTTCTATCCAGTTTACATTTTTTTTATATTTTTTCATTTTTGGTGCATACATAGCTGATTTTGAAACAAAACCTAAATCTGCAGCATTAAAAACATAAGCTAATGTCTGAGATACAGATTCTGCATAGATCAATTTTCTTTTAACATCATTTAAAATTTTTGCATTTTTCAATGCTTCAAAAGCTGCTTTTCCATAAGGAGCTGTTTTTGGATTTGCTATCGCTACACTTTTTATATCACTATTTTTAACAATATATATACCTTTTGAAAAATCTGCTGCATCTTTGCTAAATATCACAACTCTTCCAATAGCATAAACTTTTGGTTTAGATATAGCAATATTTTTTTTATATAAAATATTTGGATAAAACATATCAGCAGATAAAAAAAGATCATAAGGAGCGCCATTTTTTATTTGAGTAGCCAGTTTTCCGCTACTTCCTATCGTTATATCTATTTTTATATTAGGGTAAACTTTATTAAACTCATTTTTTAACTCATCTATCGCATAACTTACATTTGCAGCAACTGCTACTTTTAAATTCTCTGCAAATAAAGATATAGTAAATAGTAAGATAGATAAAATTTTTTTAATCATACTCTTTTCCCGCATATTTCGTTATATAATTTAAAATATTACGAGAAAAGAGATAAAAATATACTTAAAAATTTTTATGGAAGAGAATTTTCTATCACATTTATCATATCTTTTTGAGCTTTTTTAAGCTCTTTTATAGCATTTTCATCATTTATATTTAAAGTAGATATCCAATTATATATATTTGGAAAAACGATAACCATTTTATTTGTACCTCTCTTTTGATAAATCGCCATTGTACAAGGAGCAAAAACACCAGCTTCAGGCCTTATTTTTGATACAGTGTATATAACTTTTAATTTGCATAGAGAATATGTATCATAAAATATAAAATCTTTTATTCCAGCTTCTTTTAAATCATAATTGTAATCATTAAAATTAGCCATAACAAACCCAATAGGCTTTAATCCATCTTCTATCATCATCTCCAGCTCATCTTTTGTATCCATTGCTTCATCATCTGCAACTTCAAAAACATACTTAGTTTTTAATTTCTCTTTTATAGGTTTTGGCTTATAAGATAGGTTTACTCTTTTTGCATTTGGTAAAGCCTTTTTTATAGTTTCTATATTTTTTTTCTCAAGTTCTGCCAACAGTTTATCATCAAAATCAAATCCTAATATTTTAGCTTTTGCTTTTGCGCTTAAAACTCCCATATGAATATATTTATTTTCTTTTTTCTTCCAAATAACGATAGAAAATGGAGCAAATATACCGCTATCTGCATCTTTTAAAACAAGCTCTTTTGTAATTTTTGGATAATATACAGTCATTAGATTGTATATATCAAATTCACTTTTGCCAAACTGCTTTTTATATGGTCCATTCATATCTCTATTTGTCTGTACACTATAACCCTCTTTTATAAATATTTCCTCTATTTTTTGAGGAGTAATATTTACTTTTGATTTATAGATAATTATCTCTTCATTTGCAAAAATTAATGAAAGAATAATTGCTAATAAAAAAGTTATTTTTTTCATTTCACATCCTTTTTATGGTCTAATATATATCCAACCTTTTAGATCTCTTTCAACAAGTTCAACAATTCCTGCTGTGACAATCTCTACTCCATCAATTAAATCCTCTTTTTTTATATGTTTTGTTCTCATAGTATTGCCACATGCAATAAATTCAACATCATAAGTCATTAAACTTCTAACTCTTACAGCTATTTTTTTCTCTTTTTTTAAAAGTGTTCTTATCCCTTTTGAATAGCAAATAATTGCCATTTGAACATTTTCAGGACCATAAAACTTTAAAACATTATTTGCAGAACTTAAAACATGATTTATCGATTCATCATCACCTTTTGTAATTGGAAAGACAATCTTCCTTGGATTGTCAATACTTGGTTTTGGCTCTGCAAATTCAGTTTCAGCAAAAATAAAAGATAAAAAAAGAAGCAAAGACAATATAAATCTCATTTAATCTTCCTTACCTCATCTAAAATATTTAAAAAATCCTCTTTATGCCAAGCTCCAGGTATCTTTTTGATCACTTTTTTATTTTTATCTATAAATATAAAAGTAGGAGTTAAATATACATTAATATCAACTGGCAAATTATCTTTATAGATATCAATCTTAACTGGAATAAAATATCTGTTTATCTCTTTCATAACTTCTTTATCATTTAAAACATCTCTTTCCATCTCTATACAGTAATGACAATCTTGGCTCATTGCCTTTATCATAACTATTTTGTTACTATTTTTTGCAATATTTAAAGCCTTGTCAAATTTAAACCATTTCATATCATTTGCAAATAAAAAAATTGTAAAAGATATAAACAAAACTATTTTTTTCATTCGATCTCCAATTCCAAATATCTATAAGCATTTAAAATATTTAAATTATTCAGCTCTTTAAAACCAGCTAAATTTTTATATTTTGACATATCAATATATTTTGTTACCTCTTCATAATCAATATCATTTTCTATCGCTTTTTTTACCTGCTTTATTAAATCTTTCAAATAATTTAGGGTCATTTTATAGCTATCTTTTCCATAAATTTTCCCATGACCTCCAATTATAAAATTGGCATCTAATGATTTTATATACTCTAAAGCTTTAATCCAGTTAAAAATATCTGAATCTTTTAAAGATGGTACTCTCTCATTAAAAACTATATCACCAGCAAAAATCACTTTTCTTTTTGGAATATAGGCTATCACATCACCTTTAGTATGAGCACTAAAACATATAAGTTTAATAGTGCCTATTGGCGTATTCAGAAAAGCCTCTTTTTTTAATAAAATATCTGGTTCTTTTACTTTACTTTTAATTAGTATACTTTTTGGCAGATATCTTTGCATTCTTAAAGCTCTATTTAAATATTCTGATATATCCTTGTTAGCTAAAATCACTGTACCTTTTTTGATAAAAAAAATGTTTCCCAAAAAATGATCATCATGCCCATGAGAATTTATGACAAATTTTACATTTTGCATCTTTATTTTAGAGATTTTTTCAAAACTCTCTTTAGCATAATCATAGCTTGGTCCTGTATCAAAAACAATCCAATAATCTTTTGCATCTATATAACAACTATTTGATATATTTCCCAAATTTTTACGATTTGGAATCTCATTTTTGCCAAAGAAGCAATATACTCCTTTGGCAACTTTTACAGGCTTTAAATTATAGATATCGGCCAAACTATAAATTGAAACTAAAAATATAAGAAAAAATCTCATTGTTTTCCTTAGAATAGATAATTTATCTCAAATCTATACTCATTATATGATGGATCTTTTTTCAAATTTCCGTTAATATCTTTTGTATTATCATCACCATCTACAAGCCCCATTCTAAATTTTAGATAAAGACCAGGCATAGATTTTACTTTTTCAATTAAATCCAAATGAACTATATTGCTATCTGCTTGAACCCCTTTCTTTTTATCATCAAAATCTTGTATTGCATATCTAAGGCTTGCTTTTAGACCTGATACAAGTCCAGCTTTATCAAAATCATAAACTCCTCTAATCATCCAAGTTTTTGTGTTTGCATACCAGTTATATTGAGCCATAGCTCTTGTAAAACCACCAGTTGGAAATCCTCTCCATGGAGCAATAATATCTGCATCATCTGCAACTTTTGAATAACCAACTCTTGCCCACCATATTTTATTTTTTGCTTTTAAATCAACTCTTGCTGCAATTAAAGAGCTATCTACACTGTTAGGATCATCATAAGCAGTAGCATCTCCTTTTAGGTTTGCTACAGCAACTCCAAGCTCATCTGCTCCTTTATCCATCTGCTTTATATATCTAAATCCAGGAATTAGGTTATAATCTCCAATAGGAATCTTATAATGAGCCTCTATTGAAGCTAAAGCTACAACATCTGGAACAGTTGTATAATTAATCATCCATTTTAAATTTTTTATACTTTTATTTGTAAGTTCTGCTACTATTAATTCATGATCTGTATCTTTACCTGCAGCCTCAAAGTTTGCATAACTAAGGGCTTTATTTACTGCACTATCATCATTATTATTCCAACTTTCTCCATCTTCATCTTTAAATGTTATAACATCATGAAATCTTGTATGGTCTCTTAATTTTTGTTTAGTAAAATATGCAAGCTTTACAGTTGTATCACTAAAATATTTGCTAACTAAGCTAACACCTTCAAATGTATTTGGTATCATCTTTGTATCATTACTTTTTGTTAGAAGAGACTCAAATATTTGGCGGCCAATTTTTAAGCTTGTTTTATCTCTTTTATATTCAAGATAGCTTTGAGCAAGTACAGTCATACCAAAACCATTATCAGTTTTTACTTTATATCTTGAAAAAGTATCTTTACCAGCTTTTACAAAACTTACATCTTCAGCATCCATATGCCAAGGATTTTGAGAAGTATATAAAGCAGCAGTTATGCCAAATCCTTTGAAATAAGCACTTTTATACTCTAAACTACCACCAATTCCCATAGCCCAATTATCTTTTGTCTTTCCTGTATACTCTTTATCCCAATCCCACTTAAATGTATTAAGTCTCAATCTTCCATAAAATTCACCTTTTGTAAACATCTCTTCTAAACTATTAGCTTCGCCTGGAAGCACATTATATTTAAGTGTCATATTTCCTTTTAAAACTCTTTTCTCTTTGGCATTTGCTTCCATTCCTGCAAAAGATAACCCTAAAATTGCTGCTAAACTTAAAGTTGCTATTTTTTTCATTTTTAATCCTTTCATAAATATAAAAAATTTATTTTTTAATGTGCCCTAGCGCGCTTTTTATTTAGGAGTAAGAATGAGAGCTGCTAAGGCACGGTTTAACATATTCCGCCTTTACTTGGACAACCGCACTCAAAATCAACAACCCTAACATTTGATTTATTGGAAATATTTAC
This sequence comes from Nitrosophilus kaiyonis, assembly GCF_027943725.1. Taxonomy (NCBI): domain Bacteria; kingdom Pseudomonadati; phylum Campylobacterota; class Epsilonproteobacteria; order Nautiliales; family Nitratiruptoraceae; genus Nitrosophilus; species Nitrosophilus kaiyonis. Next base: position 581,348 of record NZ_AP025696.1, read on the forward strand.
TGTTCCTTTTTTCCTTATATAATCCGAAACAATATTATAAACAGGCTCAATCTTATCTTCTCTTAGATTTGAACCAGCATTTTGAAGATTTCCTCCCCATGAACTAATAACATAATTTCTATTTGGATTTATATCTTTTCCATTTATTTTTAGATTTTTTATTCTTTGTCCAGCTTTTGCACCTATTTTTATATCATAACTAACACCTGTTAACCTACTCATATCACCACCTTGTTGATATAGCGGATTTGAGTTAAAAACATTATCTGCAATATCTTCTAAAAGCTGAGCAATTTTTGCTCCTTTTAATTCAAATGTATAAACTTCAGGATATGTAATAGCTGTCATCTCATAAACATTATCAACTAAAATATCATCTCCAGGTAAAAGTGTTGTTCCCCATCTATACCCAGGTGTAAATACTATCTCACTATCCATCTTATCTCTTATAGCCTCACCAATTAATGCATCAAATGTTGAATAGAATGTATCTCTTTTATATAAAGTTCCTTCTGTTTTTCCAAGAATTTCGTTTAACTCTTTATTATATGGCTTATACCATTTATCAACCAGTTCTATTCCTTTTTTATCAGCTTTTATAAGTTTTGAAGCTACCGGTATAAGTTTGTAACTAAAATCTTTTACTCTTTTATTTTTAATATCAATATCAAGTCTTCCAACAAATTTTCCATGGCTTCCAGCAATTATAATAGTTGTGCCATTTATAGTAATTGGCCTTGGACCTGGGTCATGAGTATGACCACTTAGTATAAAATCAATTCCGTTTACTCTTCTTGCAACCTCTTGATCAACACTAAATCCATCATGACTCAAAACTACTACACAATCTACTTTTTTCTCTTTTCTAAGTTCATCAACATATCCTTGAAGAGAATCAAGCCTTAAACCAAAACTCCACCCTTTAGTAAATTTTTTAGGATTTGCAGTTGAAGTAAATGGAAAAGATTGTCCAATTATTCCTATTTTTGCACCTCCAACCTCTTTAATAGTATATGGTTTAAAAACGAGCTCTTCAAAATTATCACTAAATGGATCATTATCTACAATATTTTGTGAGATAAACTCTCCATTTAACTTATCTATTAGTTCTGCAACTCTCTCTTTTCCATATGTAAATTCCCAATGCCCAACCATCACATCAACACCAAGATAGTTTTGGGCATCAACGATTGCTTCTCCCTTTGTTTTTAATGCAACAGCTGTTCCTTGCCATGTATCACCACTATCAAGAAGCAACACATTATCTTTTCCTCTATCTCTTCTAATCTCATCTACTATCGTTTTTATATGAGCAATACCACCCATTTTCCCAAATTTTTTAGCAAGCTCTTCAAAATTTAGATATGTATCAAAATATGCTTCTAATGAATTTGGCTCTATCCCATAAAAATTCAAAAAACTTTTTCCACATAAAAATCCAGGAGTTCCCACTAAATTTTTTGCACTTATTAATGTTGAAGGTTCTCTCCAGTAAAGTGGCTTTAAATGTGCATGCATATCACAAATATGAAGAAGGGTAACTTTTCCCTTCTCTTCAAAATCCATTATATCTGATGCACTTAAATCTGAAGCCTTTTTGGAAGCATATAAATTTTTGCCCCCTAAACTAATAAGACCAAGTGCTGCTGCTATATGTAAAAAATCTCTTCTGTTAATATTCATTTTTTTTCCTTTAACGCTTCAAACCTGGTATATGAATCTCTTGTCCTTTTGCCATATTTGTCACATAAACTTCTAATGCAACCATATGTTTTGATCCAAGAGGAATTTTTGCTAAAAGGGCATTTTTCATACACTGCTGAAACCTTTTTTGCAATGTAAACATTTTTCCTTTTGTCATTCTGTAAGCTGGCCAAGTTGCAGCAGCTTTTACTTTAGGTGCTCCAAGATCTGGTAAAATCTGCATTCTAAGTCTCATGCCTACAATATCTGGACTATGACAGCTATAACATGATAGTCCTCTTCCACCTCTTCTCATCTCAAATACTTTTTTACCAAGCTTATAATACTCTTTCATATGTTCATTTGCATTTATATCAATATTAATCTTCTCTCCATTTGCAATCGATTTTGTATATGCAGCCATCGCATCCATCTGAGACGATTTTAATTTAAAAGGTTTTTTACCATTTGCATACATTGCCGCTTGTAACATCTGATCAATTGCCACAACCATACCTATCTTTTTTATATATCTTGGGAAACCTGCTAAATATTTTGGAAGCTCATCTTCACTAACTCCTAAAAATTTAGCAAGTCCAGCTTCTCCACCAATATACTCTTCTAAGAGCTCAGAGCCTTCTTCAACATAGATATCTGCTGGATTGTTTTCTAACATCTCTTCATAAAGTGCTCTATCTTCTGGACTCATACTTAATTTTTCATCAGCCACTAAAGGTGATGAAAAAACAAGAACTAAACCTAATGCTCCTAATAATATTCTTTTTTTCATCTTTTATCCTTTTGGCTTAACTTTTTTGCTTTTTTCGTTAACTTCTCCTTTGTTATCTTTATAGACAACTTTTATAACTCCTGGGCCTTCAACTTTCATGTTTATAGAAAAATAAGGATTTGTTGAAACAGTCTCCCAAACTATGAGATTTGTAATAAGTTCATCATTAAAATAGAATTTCACTTCATCAATATAGTGAGCTGGAATTATTTTCCCACTCTTTTTATCTTTTCTCATACCTGTTTCCATTGGATGAATCACTATAAAATCCACCTTTACTATATCTCCAACCTTATATTTTCTTGGTTTTATTTTTATAATAGATTTTCTTTTTGCCATTTTTAATCCTTTCTCTTTTTCTTATATATCAACTATTGATAAATTATCCACAACCACCAATTGTAACTTTTACTTTTTTATGAGCTTTTATAAATGTTCCATTTTTCAAGGCTGCTACTGCTACTACTTCTTGCGTACCTCCAAGTTTTATTCTTGTTGCAAAATATGCTTTACCATTTTTAGGTGTTAAAAATATATCGGCACATCTTGCATTAGAGTTCTTAGTTGTCAATATATGTAACGATTTTACCTCTTCAATTGGAAAATCCACATTTATTTTAACCGGTACAACAGCCCCATTTTCAGCTATTTCTGGAACTGTCAAATTAACTTTTTCACTATCTTTGGCGCCTTTTCCACCAGTAACTACTTCTAACGCTTTTTTGTAGCTTATTGCATTTTTACCTTTTGGTTTTTTATTCTCTTTTGCCAAAAGCTGTGTTGTTCCTAAAGTACCCATTGCAGCTACTGCTGGAATTGCAGCAAAACTTTTTAAAAAACTTCTTCTTTTCATAATTTCTCCTTTATTTTTTTTCAGAAACCACATATGAGACTATCTCACATATCTCTTTTTTATTAAAAAGACCAGTTGTTAGATTGATTGTCATATGAGTTTTAGGATTATCTATCCTTGCATCTGCTATTTTTTGAAAAACATACCTGTAATCTCTTGCACCTGTATCTATAAAATGCTTTTTATAATTGGTTAAATCTGGACCTATATTTCCTGGACCTTTAGCACCTTCTATATTGTGACAAGCTACACAATTTCCATATTGCTTAGGCTTTTTCTTTCCATTTACAGTTATAAACTTGGGCAAACCTTTTGGCGGTTTTGTTTTGGCTTTTTTCCCATTTAAATTATGAAAAATATATTTACCTCTTGCAATTGCCAAAGGATCTTTTGTAATACAATTTTTTGGCATTTTATACCTCTTTGGAGGCTTAAGTTTGTCTTTTTGAAGTATTTTAGTTGCATCAGGTGATTCTACTGCACTTTTAAGATCTACTCCAAAAAGAGAAGAAACACTAAAAGCAAAAACAGCTCCGGCTAAGATATATCTCTTTTTCATATCTGCTCCTTATCTATTGATAAGGAAATAGTAACAACGAAATGTAAATTTTTTGTAAATTTTTCTGCTTGAAATGATAAATCTTATTTATGAAAGATTTTTAGGGAAGAAATAAATGAAGCTGCTTCCAAATTGTGGCTTTGAGATTATGCGAAGTTTTACTCTTTCTTTATCTATAATATTTTTTACAATATTAAGACCTATACCAAAACCTCCTTTAGTTAAATTTTCTCTATAATATCTATCAAAAATTTTATTAGGATTATTTATTCCAATACCATAATCTTTTATATTCAAAATAATATGCTCATTATCCTCTTTCAAAAAAACCTCTATTTTAGAATGCTCTTTTGAGTATTTAATTGCATTTGAAAGAGTATTATCAACTATTCTTTGAAGTTTTGTTTTATTAAAATTTAAATATATATCTTTTTTAATATGAGTATATATTTTAATATCCCTTAAAGCAGCTATCTCTTTAAAATATTCTACTCTCTCTTTTAAAAATTTACTAAAATCAATATTTTCTTTTTCATAATTTATCTTATCCTTTTTGATTAAATAATCCATATCATTATATATACTTGCTAATGTTTTTGCTGCAGCTTTTATCCTTTCTAAATATCTATTTTCTCCAAATTTTCTTGTAAAAAGATCAACATTTACATTAATTATACTAAGAGGCGTATTTATCTCATGCATAGAATCTTTTATAAAATTATCAAGTTTTCTATTTAGTTCTGTGAAAGGTTTTGAAAAGTTTTTCAATATTACATAAGAAAATATAAATAATATAAAAAGTATTCCGATTGAAACAATAATAAACATTTTATATATAGACCAAGGATTATATTTTTTTGCAACAACCAAATATTTACTTTCAAAATAGATCTCATCTGGCAATTTCATAATAAAATATCTATAATTTTTCTGTTTATGGTATCCTAGAGAATAGCTATTTGGAACAAATTTTATTAATGTAAATATTGATTTAAAATTTTTATCATAAATTCCAGATTCAAAAGATTTATATCTTGGATAATAAAATACCTCACTCTCTTTTGGATTAAATTCATCCATTGCAGAAATTATTTTATAAGCATCTTTTTTTAATTCAATCTCTGTTTTTGCTTCATTAATATTAAGCATTAGTTTAGTATATATAACTAATGGTACAAAAAGAACAGTAGCTATAAAAATTGAATAAATAATTGCATATTTTATTGCGTATTTTTTTGAATCATATGTCAATTTTATATCCTAACCCATGAATATTTTTGATTAGATCTTTAGATACTTTTTTTCTTAATTTATTTATCTGTACTCTAACATTTGCTAAATCCTTATATTCTCCCCATACCTCTTCTTGGAATTGTTCCATTGTTACAACATTTCCTCTATGTTTAATTAATACTTCCAAAATTCTTTTTTCTGTTTTTGTTAAAGGTACCTCTATATTGTCTTTTTTTAAAATAAATTTTTTAGTATCATATATATATCCATCTGGAAGAGTAATCTCATCTTTATTTGCTTTAAAACATTCCCTTTTTAAGGCATTTTCAACTCTTATTTGAAGTTCTTTTAAATCAAACGGTTTTTTTATATAATCACAACATCCACACTCAAATCCACGTGCTAAATCATTTACATGAGTCATAGAAGTTATAAAAATAGCGGGAATCTCAATATTATGCTCTCTTAAAGTTTTTAAAAATTCAAAGCCATTCATACCAGGAACTTTTACATCTAAGAGCATTAAATCGTAATTTTTCTCAAACAAAGCATCCATAGCATCATCAGAATTTTCGAAACTATCCACTTTAAAACCTATATCTTCTAAAAACTCTTCTACACTAATTCTTAAAGAGTATTCATCTTCTAAAAGCAGTATTCTCACTTTATAACTCCACTTTTTTTCTCTTTTTTTGCTTCTTTTAATATTATATTTATAAGCTCATCTTTCGAATAGTTTCTTAAAAGCTCTCTTAATTCGATTTCTACATCTTTTTGCTCTTCAAATGGAAGTGATGGAAGAAGATTTATCAATTCCTTTTCATATACAGATTTATACTGCCCTTTTGGATTTTCCCAAATATTCACGATGTTATAAAAATCTCTCTCATTAAACTGTATAAAAAAAGATATATCACCGCTATTTGAAAATTTTTCTAAAACCTCTTTTGGTAAAACCAAAACAAATGCTCCTATTTTCTCACCTACTCCATTTAACATTGGCTCATAAATATAAAAATATCCATTTTGATAGACTGTTTTTTGAAGTTTTAATTTTTCAAAATCTAACTTTTTCATTTTTAGTAAAATATTTAAATTATAATTTCTATTGCTAACTACATAATTATCTATAATAGGATTTTCTCTCATTAAAGTTGCAATATTTAAAAATTTAGCATCCATTAAAACAAAAGTTTCTATTCCCTTATCTCTTAAATGCTCTGTCAATGGCTCAAAAAAACCAATAATTTCTAAATATCCAAGTATTTTAGCTCCCTTTTTTATAGGAGTTGTTGCTTTTATAGTAAGAAGTCTTCCTGTTTCAATAGAAACTTTTGGTTTTTTTATCTTTTTAATTCTTGATAAATCTGCTCTAAAGCCTTCTAATGGCATTCCAGCAAAACTTTGATCCCAACTTCTTGCAAAAATTGTTAAATCCTTTGCAATAGCTTGAGCCCTTATATCTTTTGTAAAAGTATATTTTTGAAGTTGAGAAATTGCAGAAGATAAAATCTCATAACCTTTATCTTCATCATCATCTATCATAGCCTCTTTCAATGCTTCATTTTCTGCTAAAACTATCGCTAAAGAAAGAGCATTTGATTTTTGAGTTTCAATCTCTTTTCTAAAATAGGAAACAATATCATCAGCAACTTTTTCATATCTACTCATTTTAATATTCTTTGATATTAAATAAAGAGCTGCAGAAGTAAAAATTAGCAATATAATAGCAATAATAGATATTTTAAATATATTTAAACTACGCAATTTATCCTCAAATAAATTTTATTATTATTAATTTTTATTATATCTAAATTATAAAAAGAAGAAAAACGAAGTATAACAAGCCGCTAAATGCGGCCTGTTTTTAGTATCTGTAGCGGATATAGAATCTTAAATCACTTGCTTTATCAACTGTAGTCATACCCATATCTTCTGCATCTTCTACTTTTATTGGTGTACCACCATTTGCAAAGAATCCATTACTTCCAGTATATTTATAATTTATATATGTATATCTTAACTGAGCTGTTAATGTTTTTCCAATCAACTCTTTTGTTATCCAAGCTTCATATGCATCACCACGTGCAGCAAGTTTACTTCCAGCAAGTGTATCCTCAGCATATGTAAAACTTCTCCAATATCTACTTCCATGGTTATATTCTAAGCCCATTCTTGCACCATCCATAATAACATCAAGTGGGAAATTTGTTCCTACATAAATTGATGTTCCACTTTTTGATTCTCCAAAATCTGCACCTAATAAGGTATCAGGATTATTATCACCATCAGTATCCACATACATTCCCAACATTTGTTTATCTGATTTAGGATCTGTTTTACTCCATGCAAAACTAATAAATGCATTTGTATCATCAAGAAAATCATTTATTCCATCACCTATACCTTGAGCTAAAAGGCTAATAGCAGCTCCATACATATCTCCAACTTGTTCAAAATTACCTGCAGATGGTTCATTTGGATCATGCTGATTATTACCATTTAAATCCATATAGCCACTAAATACAATTCCTGGTAATTCCCATGCTTTAAATGCTGTTGTATGTACAGAATATTGTCCATCATCATATGGAACAAATATAAACCCAGCTAAGTCAGTAGATTTAAAATCATCTACTTTTGTATATTCAGACCCGCTACCCGAAATTGCTAAGTCAGCCCTACTTGTATTAGCACTTCCATAAACAAAACCTGGAGTTATACTTGCATATCTTATATTTGCATTTGTCATACCTCTACCCATACAGAGTTTAAAATACATTCCAGGAACATCTGTAACATTTTCAAGATTAAATTTAAAGCTTGCTCCATCAAACTCTGTATTTATGATATGTCCAAGAGGAGATTTTGGTTTTTGATCTTCTCTATAACTCGCAAGCAATCCATCTGTAGCAGGACGTCTACCAAAACTTGCTGTCCATGGTATATCAGCACCTAAGAAGTTATCTCCAAAATATAGCCAATAAGCCTCTTTTACTCTTAGTTCACCATTTGGATTTGGAGTTTCATTTACTATCCAATCAAAATAGTTAAAATTTGCTCCAAAAGTATTTGTCATTTGCCCATAAGCTTTATAATAACTTAGTAATCCTTTAAATACTATATTATCTTTTGGTGCATACGCCATTCCAAGCCAAAGTCTATTTGTTAGAATTTGATTATAATCTGTTTTTCCATTAGTATATTTGTACCCTATAACATCATACGCTGTTCTAAAATCAACATTCCATTTTAGATTATCTCCACCTGTTTTAGCCTTTAATGCACTTATCTGTTTTTTAAGTGCTTTTACATTTATTTTTTCTTGAGCTTTTTTTAGAGCTTCAACCTCTTTCTTTAAAGCCTCTAATTCTGCTTTTATGTCAGCTTCACTTGCAAAACCCATCGTCGCTATAGCTGCTATTGCAGATATTGCAATAAACTTTTTCATATTTTACTCCTTTGATAGATTAAAAGTTTCCAAATAATGGTGTTTCCATTATAGATTAAAAGATTTTAAATATAACTTAAATTTATAATTGGAGAGATAATGAAGATTATAAGAAGTTTTTATAAAAGCCGAAAAATCGGCTTTTATAATTGATAATATTTTATTAGCAGCTTGGAACGTTGCCACTATCACTTGCATATTCGTAACAAAAATCAAATAGATGTTTAACCCATTTATCTTTAATAGATTCTGGTTTTACCTTAGGACAGATTTTATGAACCTCTTCTTTAAATTTACCAGATTCATATATCTCTTCCCACTCTTCTTGTGTATGTTTAGCAGCAAATTTTGCTCCAGTAAATCCACAAGCTTTCTTTAGCTTTTTTTGATAAAGCTTTTGTCCTTTTGCAACATCTGCAAATGCTGCTGTACTTACAAAGCTAAGTCCAAGCATTGCTGCAAAAACAACTGCCATAAATTTTTTCATACTTTCTCCTTAAAATAAATTTCTATAAATTCTATCCTATACAAAATAAAAAAAAAGTAAAAATATTTTTTTGATTAAAAAATATATTTATATGTTTGTAATTTTGTAACTAGTTATTATTATTTATTTTCAAGAGAAGTTATAGGTTACTAGAATATTAATGAGAATATTAGAAAAAAATCATTTTTATTAATATTGAAGGAAGGTTGAAGTAATAGCTGAAGAAAACTAAGTTCTTAACTAGTAAACTTAAATCATTTCTTGCCTGGCGCCGACCTACTTTTCCACAGCCGGAGGCTGCAGTATCATCAGCGATGCGGAGCTTAGCTTCCAGGTTCGAAATGGAGCTGGGCGTTTCCTCCGCTCTATAGGCACCAGGACAAGAGAAGTAAATCTTTCGAAAAAGACTCAATTCTCTTGTCAGTTATTTACCATTCAACATTTTTAACTTATACACCAATTTTAAAGAACAAATCCATTGTTTATAGTCTAAAATTTAATAAAGTATCTCAGTAAGGCGGCAGTGCTTTTTTATTGGTAAGCCAAACGGACTATTAGTACTGGTCAGCTAAACCCCTTACAGGGCTTACACACCCAGCCTATCAAGGTGGTAGTCTTCCACCGTCCTTCAGGGAAGGCTCATCTTGGAGTCGGCTTCCCGCTTAGATGCTTTCAGCGGTTATCCGTTCCGTGCATAGCTACCCAGCGGTGCTCTTGGCAGAACAACTGGTACACCAGTGGCACGTCCAACCCGGTCCTCTCGTACTAGGGTCAGCTCTCCTCAGCCTTCCTACGCCCACGGAAGATAGGGACCGAACTGTCTCACGACGTTCTGAACCCAGCTCGCGTACCGCTTTAAATGGCGAACAGCCATACCCTTGGGACCTGCTCCAGCCCCAGGATGCGATGAGCCGACATCGAGGTGCCAAACCTCCCCGTCGATGTGAGCTCTTGGGGGAGATCAGCCTGTTATCCCCGGGGTACCTTTTATCCTTTGAGCGATGGCCCTTCCACTCAGAACCACCGGATCACTAAGACCGACTTTCGTCTCTGCTCGAGTTGTCTCTCTCACAGTCAGGCTGGCTTATGCCTTTATACTCTCCAAGCGATTTCCAACCGCTTTGAGCCAACCTTTGTAAGCCTCCGTTACTCTTTAGGAGGCGACCGCCCCAGTCAAACTACCCGCCAGACATTGTCCTCCCACAGGATAACTGTGGCAAGTTAGCCACCAGAATGAGGAAGGGTGGTATCTCAAGGACGGCTCCACCTGAGCTGGCGCCCAGGCTTCTCAGCCTCCCACCTATCCTGCACATCCTCATCCCGATGGCAGTGTCAAGCTGTAGTAAAGGTCCACGGGGTCTTTCCGTCTTTCCGCGGGTAGGAGGAATTTTCACCTCCACTACAATTTCACTGGATCCCTGGTCGAGACAGCCCCCATCTCGTTACGCCATTCATGCAGGTCGGTATTTAACCGACAAGGAATTTCGCTACCTTAGGACCGTTATAGTTACGGCCGCCGTTTACCGGGGCTTCGGTTCACCACTTCGCTCCGAAGAGCTAATGGATCCCCTTAACCTTCCGGCACCGGGCAGGCGTCACACCCTATACATCCTCTTACGAGTTAGCAGAGTGCTGTGTTTTTGATAAACAGTCGGATGGAGCGCTTCGCTGCGACCCACCTCGGCTCCAGTCGCGAAGACCTTCACCTACTATGGGCACACCTTATACCGAAGATACGGTGCCAGCTTGCAGAGTTCCTTAACCAGGGTTCTTCCACGCGCCTTAGAATACTCATCTCGCCCACCTGTGTCGGTTTACGGTACGGGCTACCTTACACTCAAACGGCTTAGAGGTTTTTCTCGGCTCGACGGCATCACCGATTCTCCCGCCGCCCCGAAGGGCTTTGAGAGCCTGTCAGGTCTCGGGTACTCGCACAGCGGATTTTCCTACTGTGCACCCTACACCCTTCGAGCCACTACTCCATCAGTGACCTCGGCTAGCCCTAAGCGTCACCCCATCGCCTTGTGTAAAGTAGGTATCGGAATATTAACCGATTTCCCATCGCCTACCCCTCTCGGACTCGGCTTAGGACCCGACTAACCCTACGTTGACGAGCATCGCGTAGGAAACCTTGGGCTTTCGGCGAACAGGATTCTCACCTGTTTTATCGCTACTCATGCCTGCATGCTCACTTCTTGCCGCTCCACTGCTCCTTACCGGTACAGCTTCAACGCCGACAAGAACGCTCTCCTACCGCTCTCTCACCAGAGAGAACCTACGACTTCGGTGTGTGACTTAGCCCCGTTATATTTTCCGCGCAGGGCCGCTAGACCAGTGAGCTGTTACGCTTTCTTTAAAGGATGGCTGCTTCTAAGCCAACCTCCTGGTTGTCTAAGCAGCCCCACATCGTTTTCCACTTAGTCACAACTTTGGGACCTTAGTCGGTAGTCTGGGTTGTTCCCCTCTCGACATAGGATTTTATCACCCTACGCCTGACTCCCAGGCTTACACTATAGGTATTCGAAGTTTGACAGGGTTTGGTACCGCGGTGAGCAGCCCTAGCCCTATCAGTGCTCTACCCCCTATAGCTACTACCTGAGGCTATACCTAAATATATTTCGGAGAGAACCAGCTATCACCAAGTTTGTTTGGCCTTTCACCCCTATCCACAGCTCATCCGAAGAGTTTTCAACCTCCACCGGTTCGGCCCTCCAGTGGGTCTTACCCCACCTTCAGCCTGGCCATGGATAGATCACTTGGCTTCGGGTCTGCAGCATCTGACTCTTTCGCCCTTTTCAGACTCGCTTTCGCTACGGCTTCCCGTTCGGTTAACCTCGCCAGATACCACAACTCGCAGGCTCATTATGCAAAAGGCAGTCCGTCACCCTGAGCTTACGCTCATAGGGCTCCGAATGATTGTAGGCATACGGTTTCAGGTTCTATTTCACTCCCCTCACTGGGGTTCTTTTCACCTTTCCCTCACGGTACTTGTGCACTATCGGTGTGACAGGAGTATTTAGGGTTGGAAGGTGGTCCTCCCAGCTTCAGTCAGGATAACACGTGTCCCGACCTACTCAGGGACATCCCAGGCCCACTAGGGTTTTCGCATACGGGACTATCACCCTCTTTGGTGTGCCTTTCCAGACACTTCTGCTAACCTTCGTGGTACCTTGATGGGAGCCCTACAACCCCGCTAGCAAGCTAGCGGTTTGCCCTACTCCCCGTTCGCTCGCCGCTACTAAGGGAATCTCTGTTGATTTCTTCTCCTCTGGGTACTGAGATGTTTCACTTCCCCAGGTTCGCCCCTCACCTAAGTGAGGTGACTGACATCTCTGTCAGCCGGGTTGCCCCATTCGGAAATCCCCGGATCAAAGCTTCTTGGCAGCTCCCCGAGGCTTTTCGCAGCCTAGCACGTCCTTCATCGCCTCTGTCACCCTAGGCATCCACCGTACGCCCTTTGTAGCTTACCTACTTCTAAAGCGCACTGCCGCCTTACTCAAATACTTTATTGAGTAAAGCTTCAATTGTATCTTTACCTTTTAGACTATAAACAATGGATTGTCAAATAACCTTTAGACTTACAAAGTCTAAGTTAAACTCTTCTACAAGAGCTTAACTTAGACTTTTGTTATTGGTATATTAGTGTATTAGTTATTGGTTTTTTTTGTTTTTTTACTAATAACTAATAACCAATTACTAATTACCAAATATGGTGGAGTCTACCGGGATCGAACCGGTGACCTCCTGCGTGCAAGGCAGGCGCTCTCCCAGCTGAGCTAAGACCCCATATCTCGGTTGAGTAGTGAATTGTGCAAACTCTTTTGCGTAGCGTACCTTGTAGTACGTAAGTGAAAGAGTTTGTGCAAGACTCTCTCAACATGGTGGGCCTGAGAGGACTTGAACCTCTGACCTCACCCTTATCAGGGGTGCGCTCTAACCACCTGAGCTACAGGCCCTCTGTTAGTCATTAGTCTATAGTCGTTAGTCATTAGTCATTAGTTTTTAAACTGACGACTATCGACTATTGACTAACGACTATAAATCACACCCCTGATAAGGGTCTCTATCTTAGCTCTCTCCACCATCTCATATTGTTAAAGAACCCTTGATCTCTCAAAACTAGACAAATATAGAGTACTCTTCCTTTGAGCCTTTGTAATCCAAAGAATCTAATCTTTAGATCGTACTCTCTAGAAAGGAGGTGATCCAACCGCAGGTTCTCCTACGGTTACCTTGTTACGACTTCACCCCAGTCGCTGAGCCCACCGTGGACGGTAGCCCCTGATAAACAGTTGGCTTCCCGGCTTCGGGTGAGCTCAACTCCCATGGTGTGACGGGCGGTGAGTACAAGACCCGGGAACGTATTCACCGCGGCATGGCTGATCCGCGATTACTAGCGATTCCGACTTCATGCAGTCGAGTTGCAGACTGCAATCCGAACTGGGACGCGCTTTAGAGATTTGCTCCACCTCACGGTATCGCCTCTCTCTGTACGCGCCATTGTAGCACGTGTGTCGCCCTGGACATAAGGGCCATGATGACTTGACGTCGTCCTCACCTTCCTCCCGGTTGCCCGGGCAGTCCCTCTAGAGTGCCC